>JBDHHM010000001.1:0-38045 GCA_039589355.1 Gemmatimonadota bacterium
GGTTCCGTTTCCGGTTCCGCCGACATCGCCGCCCGGCGCGAGAGCCGCATGCGGCCGCGGTCGTCGATCGAGATCAACTTGACCTTCACTTTGTCGCCGCGCTTCACGACATCCTCGGTCTTCTCGACCCGGCCCTCCTCAAGCTCGGAGATGTGACAGAGCGCCTCGGTACCCGGGAGGATCTCGACGAAGGCGCCGAATGACGTTGTGTTCTTCACAACACCGTCGTAGATGCGGCCGATTTCCGGCTCCTGAACGATCCCCTCGACGATCTCACGCGCCCTTTCGCCGGCCTCGCCGGATACCGAGGAGATCGTAATCAGACCGCTGTCCTCGATGTTGACCTCGGCGCCGGTCTCCTCCTCGATCCCCCGAATCGTCTTACCCTTCGGGCCGATCACCTCACCGATCTTCTCCGGGTTCACCTGCAGCGTGATAATCCGCGGTGCGGTAGGCGACAGATCGGAGCGGGGCTCGGCCAGCGTCTTGTCCATGATATCGAGGATATGATTGCGGGCCTCACGCGCGCGTTCCATTGCCTCGCGCAGCAGCTTCGTCGATAAGCCTTCGATCTTGATGTCCATCTGGACCGAGGTGATCCCTTTGCGGGTCCCGGCGACTTTGAAGTCCATATCACCGAGGTGGTCCTCGATGCCCATTATGTCGGTCAGGATCTCGAACCTATCACCCTCCTTTATCATGCCCATCGCTACTCCGGCACACGCGGCGCGCACCGGGACGCCCGCCTGCATCAGGGCGAGTGAGCCGCCGCACACCGTCGCCATCGACGAGGAGCCGTTGGACTCGAGGATGTCGCTGACGATGCGTATCGTGTAGGGGAAGTCTTCGTAGGCAGGCAGCAGCGTCTGCAGAGCACGCTCCGCCAGGGCGCCGTGGCCGATCTCGCGCCGCGACGTACCACGGAACATCCGGACCTCGCCGACCGAGAAAGGCGGGAAGTTGTAGTGGAGCATGAAAGACTTCGACGTCTCCTGCAGGACATCGATCGTGTCGATCCGCTGCTCGTCACGGCTGGTCCCGAGGGTTACGACGGACAACGCCTGAGTACTACCGCGGGTGAAGAGCGCCGAGCCGTGTGTGCGCGGCAGTAGTCCGACCTCGCAGGAAATCGGGCGTACCTCCTCGGGCGCGCGGCCGTCGACCCGCTCCCGCTTCTCGAGGATCTGAGTGCGCAAGGTCTCGTACTCGATCTGGTCGACGACCTTGTTCACCTGCTCCTCGTAGTTCTCGATCTCCTCGAACTCGCCGGCCAGCTCATCGACGACATCCTTGCGCAGAGCCGAGACAGCTTCGCTGCGCTCTTCTTTGCTGGGGAGTTTGAGCGCTTCGTCGACGCGTTGCGACGCCAGGTTCTGGACACGGGAGACGAGATCCTCGCTCAGCGCGGGCGACGTCCACTCCATCTTCGGCTTTGCCAGTGGCTCGACTAGCTCCTTCTGAATCGCGACCAATTCGCGAATTCCCTCGTGCGCGAACTCGAGTGCATTGACGAGCTCGTCTTCCGAGATCTCGAGGGCACCACCCTCGACCATCACAACGGACTCTTCCGAGCCGGTTACGACCACGTCGACGTCGGAGAACTCGAGTTGCTGGAATGTGGGGTTGAGCACCCACTCGCCCTCCAGCCGGCCGACCCGCACGGCCGCAATAGGATACGGGAACGGCACGCTCGACAGGTTGAGCGCCGTCGACGCGCCTAACAGGCCGAGGACATCGGCATCGTTCTCCTGGTCCGCGGACAGGATAGAGATGACGACCTGAGTCTCGTTGGAGAAGCCCTTGGGGAAGAGCGGCCGGATCGATCGGTCGATCTGGCGGGCCGAGAGAACCTCCTTCTCGCCCGGCCTGCCCTCACGCTTGAAGAAACCGCCCGGGATCTTGCCCGCCGCGTAACTTTTCTCGCGGTACTCT
This sequence comes from Gemmatimonadota bacterium, assembly GCA_039589355.1. Taxonomy (GTDB): domain Bacteria; phylum Gemmatimonadota; class Gemmatimonadetes; order Palauibacterales; family KS3-K002. The sequence goes on from JBDHHM010000001.1 coordinate 1,933, forward strand.
ACGGTCAGCGGGAAGAAGGGCAGCTTCGTCGGTTTGTCCTCGGCGATGGCCGTAGCGAGTATTGTCGTCTCGCCGAACTGCACGAGGACGGCGCCGTCCGCCTGTCGGGCCATGCGGCCTGTCTCTAACATCAGAGTCCGGCCGGCGAATTCGCGTTCAATCAGTGTTGCCATGGTTTCCGCTATTTCCTTACTGCTAAGAGGTAGTTGAATAGGAAACGCCTCCGAGGGTCATCGGGGGCTTCTCCGTCTATCCGCGCAGGCCCAGATCCTTGACCAACTGTCTGTAAGCCTCGGGGCTAGTTCGGTTGAGATATCGAAGCAGCCGGCGCCGTCTGCCAACCCACTTGAGGAGTCCCTGGCGGCTGTGGTGATCCTTCGGGTGCTGCCGGAGATGCTCCGTGAGATCAGCGATCCTCTGGGTGAGCAGTGCGATCTGCACCGGTGTCGAACCACGATCAGCGGGACTTTTCCGGTACTTCTCAATGAGCGCTTCGCGCTCTTCCTTGGTTATTACCATCCTGTAGCGACTTTCTGGCTAGAAGAGCCCGGCCGCAGCCGGTTTCCACTGTCTAGATAGACCGACAAAGTTATTCCGACCGCCTGTCCATGTAAAGGCGGCCCTGCCGGAAGAAGTCCACCGCCGCCTCCCGGTCCCGCCTCATCTGCGCGACCAGCTCGGAGGCCGAGGCGAAGGGTTGGACGTCGCGCAGCCGGGCGAGGAACGCGACCTGCACCAGCTCGCCGTATAGGTCACCGTCGAAATCGAGCAGGTGCAGCTCGATCGACGGCGGCGACCCACGGAAAGTCGGTCGCGGGCCCAGGTGCAGCAGGCCGGGCCCATGGTGCGACCGAGAGGCGGCACTTACCGCGTAGATTCCGTCGCGCGGCAGAAGCTTGTCGCCGTGGCCGACGGCTACGTTGGCCGTGGCGAAGCCGAGCGTGCGGCCGCGTCCCTCACCGTGAACGACGACCCCGGTCAGCGAGTAGGGACGACCGAGCCCCCTGGCGGCCCGCTCGACGTCTCCCGCCTGCAGGGCACTGCGGATGCGGCTGGATGAGATGGTCTCGTCGTTCATCAGCGCCGGCCTCAGCACCTCGACATCGAAGCCGAAGCGCGCCCCGATCTCGCGCATCGTCTCGGCGTTTCCGCTGCGATCCCGACCGAAACCGTGGTCATGGCCCACGACCAATCGCTTCAGACGGAAGCGCTCCAGCAGCACGTCACGAACGAACTCCTCCGGGAGGTAGAGGGATAGCGATCGGGTGAAACCCAGGAAGACGGCATAATCGATTCCCGAGAGCGACAGGATCTCCTTCTTCTCGTTCGGCGTGGTGAGGAGGCGCGGCGCGTTCTCGGGCCGAACGATCTTCAGCGGGTGAGGGTCAAAAGTGACCAGCACACTGTGTAGGTCTTCCTCGCGAGCCGCCTCGCACAGACGCTGCAGCACGGCCCAGTGCCCGCGATGCACCCCATCGAACGTGCCGACCGTGATTGCGGCGCCCCGCGCGTGGGCCGGCAGCCCGTGATTCTCAGCCGTGTGCTCCAACTACCTGATTCCCCTCCCGCTCAATCGGACGGCGCTCCAAACACCTTTCTCGGCCATAATCGACTCTCCCGCTGCTCGACGATCGCCACCAGGTAGCCATCCACGAAAGCGGCGGCCGGGCCTTCTAGCTGCTCCCTGCCCCAGCTCGCCGGCCGGCCGTGACGGAAGCCATCTGCGGTCTCAACGTCGAGATCCAATCGCTCGAGGCCCGCCACCGCTTCTTCGGGCGGTCGCAGCTGCACACCGATTTCGTCCGCCGATATGTCACGATCCAGTTGAATCGCGGCGTCGACGCTGAACTCCCCTATCCGCAGCCTGCGCAACTCGGCGAGATGCCCTCCGACGCCTAGCGCCTCACCCACGTCCCGGGCAATCGCACGTATATATGTGCCGCTGGAGCACGCGACCTCAACGCACACATCGGGCAGCGACAGGTCGCGAAGCTCGATGCTTCGAACCGTCACCCGCTGCGGTTCGCCGGCCCGAGAGCTTTTTGGCTGAAAACGCCGGTGGAAGCTGCTCGATCTCACCCACCTGGGCCTCCAGCACCCGCCGTATTGCAGCCGCGTCGAGCTTGCGCCAGTCGTCGCTCCGTCCGATTACCGTTCCTGTCCGATCGTCGCTGTCGGTGCGCTCACCCAAGCGAATGACACCGCGGTAGATCTTGGGCAACGGGGTCAGGTATTCTGCTAGGCGGGTCGCCCAGCCGACGCAGAGCAGGAGCAGGCCGCTGGCGAACGGGTCGAGTGTTCCGGTGTGGCCGACGCGCCGCACCCCGGTGACTCGACGCACGATCTCGGCCATATCGTGCGATGTAGGGCCTTCCGGTTTGTCGACCAGGAGCAGGCCAACCGCGTCAGCCCCCATCCTCTTCCTCTGGCGGCTCATCCGGCAGATCGATCTCGGCCAGCAACTCGTGGATGCGGGCCGCCCGCTCCTGGGTTCGGTCGATCTCGAAATGCAGCTCGGGGGTCCGGCGAATTCTCAGGCCGCGCCCGATCCGGGAGCGGATGAACCCGGCGGCGCTGGCCAGCCCTGCGATCGCCTCCGCTTTCCGCGTCTCGTCTCCATATACCTGGACGTAGACGGTTGCTTCCTTCAGATCGGGCGTGACTACGACGTCGCTGACTGTGACCTCTCCTATGCGAACGTCTTTGACCTCGCGCTGAAGCAGACGCGAGATCTCTTCTTTCAGCAGCGGACGCAGTCTCTGGGTACGGGAGTACTCTTTCTTCATCGAATCACAGAAAAAACGGCTGCAGCCATCCCCACCATCCGGACGAGTAGTCGGACTCAGTAGAAGTAGGTGGCGCTGTCGATGATGCGAACTCGAGGCTCCGAAGCGACTACCGAGTCGACGCGGCTCAGCACCTCGTCCGCCCGTCGCCGATCGGTGGACACGGTGGCGGCGCAGAGTTCCGCTCTCTGCCATCTGTCCTGATAGTCCGTCTCGGCCACCGCGACGTTGTGGCGTCCGCGGAGCCGATCCTTGAGGCTCCTTAGTATCGACCGCTTCTGCTTCAGGGAGGAACACCCGTCAAGGTGAAGCTCCCAGGCTATCACGCCTGTGACCACGGCAGTTCGAGGGTCGGGCCGTGCGCGTCGCGCACAGCGAGCTGTGGCTACTTCTTCGCTTCCGATTCACCTTCGCCGGAAACGCCGACCTGCGCCACGCCGCCGTCCGAAGCGCGGGCGCCGTCCAACGTGCGTGCTATCTGCTCGATCCGGAAGGCCTCGAGAATGTCGCCGACCTTCACGTCGTTGAAGTTCTCGACCGACATACCGCACTCGTAGCCCGCCCTCACCTCTTTGACGTCGTCCTTGAACCTCTTCAAGCTGGCGAGCTTGCCCTCGTAGATGACGACGTGTTCGCGCAGTACGCGGATACGAGCGTTCCGATCGATGACGCCCTCGCTGACGTAACAGCCGGCGACCGTTCCGGTCTTGGGCACCTTGAACAACTGCCGGACCTCCGCCGCGCCGACGATGACCTCCTTCTCCTCCGGAGCGAGCATCCCCTCGAGCGCCGCTCTCACTTCCTCGGCGGCCTCGTAGATGACACGGTAGGAGCGAATATCGACACCCTCGCGCTCGGCCAGCTCGCGGGCACCGCGGTCCGGGCGTACGTGGAAGCCAATGATGATCGCGCCGCTGGTCTGGGCCAGCAGCACATCGCTCACGTTCACAGCGCCGACGCTCCGGTGGATTACTCTGACCTCGACCTCGTCGGTGGACAGGCGCTCGAGCTCGTCCGACAACGCCTGGACGGAGCCGTCGGTGTCGCCTTTGATGATGAGTAGGAGCTGGGTCCTCTCGCCTGCCTGCACGGCCTCGAATATGTCCTCGAGGCGGCCGACCTGGCTCCTGCGGCGGAAATCCCGCTCGCGCTCTATTTGCTGGCGCTTGCCGGTGATCTCACGGGCGCGCTCGTACTCGAGGACGATCAGGCTGTCACCGGCCTGCGGAACACCTTCGAAGCCGAGCACGCGGGCGGGTATCCCCGGTGTGCCGAGCTTGATGGTGTGGCCACGCTCATCGAGTAGCGCCCGGACGCGGCCGGCGTGGACGCCGCAGACGAAGCCGTCGCCGACCGTGAGCGTCCCCTCGGCGATCAGGACGGTGGCCACGGGGCCCATGCCCTTATCGAGCTCGGCTTCGATGACTGTGCCGCGGGCGGCGAGCCCCGGATCGGCGTTGAGCTCGAGCATATCGGACTGCAGCAGGATTTTTTCGAGCAGGTCGTCGATCCCCTGGCCCGTCTTGGCGGAGATCTCGGCGCTCAACACTTCGCCACCGAAGTCCTCGATCACGACCTCGTGCTCGAGCAGCTCCCGCTTGACCTTGATCGGGTCCGCCGCCGGCAGGTCGATCTTGTTGACGGCGACGATGACCGGCTTGCCGGCGTTCTTGGCATGACTGATCGCCTCTCTGGTCTGAGGCATCACGCCGTCGTCGGCGGCGACGACGAGAATCACGATGTCGGTGACATCCGCGCCGCGGGCACGCATCGCTGTGAACGCGGCGTGGCCCGGTGTGTCGAGAAACGTGATGCTGCGGTCTCCGTCCACTTCGACGTGGTAGGCACCGACGTGCTGGGTGATGCCGCCGGCCTCGCCGGCGATCACGTTGGTCTTGCGGATGTGGTCGAGCAGTAACGTCTTACCGTGGTCGACGTGACCCATTACGGTGACGACGGGCGGCCTCGCGGTGAGACGCTCGGGATCCGCCAGCTGCACCTCACCGATAACGTCGGCGTCGTACTCATCCTCACGAGCGGCTGTGAACCCGAGCTCCTCGGTGATCAACTCGATCTGATCGTAGTCGAGCCGCTGGTTGATGGTGACCATCATCTCGAGATTCTTGAAGGCCGAAGTGATGATCTCGTTAGGCGGGACCCCCATGAGGTCCGCCAGTTCGGCAACGGTTAGGAACTCGGGCACACGTACCGTGGTACGTTCCTCTTCCGCCCGCTGGGCGGCCTCGGCCGCCTCACGCTCGGTTCTCTCAGAGACATCGCGGCGCCGCCGGCGCGTCGGCGCCGGGCCCTCCATCTTGGCGAGCGTTCGCCGGATGTTCTGCGCCACCGCGACCTGATCGACTCGTGGCTGCTTCTTCTTCTTGCGACCGCGCCGGCGGCGGCGCCCGTCGAGCGTGTAGCCCTCTGCCTGGATGCGGACGACGCCCGCCGCCGCCTTCGGCGCCTCCCGCACCTCACGAAATACCGGGGTCGGAGGCGGCGGCCGTAGCGCCGCTGGCTCGGCCACGGCCTCCGCCGCGACCTCGGGCACCTCGTCGTCGGTGGGCACCGCTGCTTCAGGGACGCCCTCTTCCGCCGTGGGCGGCGCCTCCGCGGCGACCGGTTCCACATCCTCGTCTGTCGGAACAGGCTCGAGCCCAGGCCAGAGGCTGACCTCACGGACCTCAGCCGCGATCTCCATCCCCGGCGCCTCTTCAAGCTCTGCCGGTTCCTCGACACCGATCGCCTGTTCCGCCACCTCAGCCAGTTCCTCGGCCGCTACTTCGACCAGGTCGGGCTTCTCCACGACGCGACGACGGCGACGCCGATGTGCCGCGGCATCCGCTTTTCCGCCCTTCTTGTCTGGCCGACGTTTGTCCCGCTCCAGCCGCGTGCGGGCGCGGGCGACCTGTCCCTCATCCAACGCGGACATGTGGCTGCGGACGGGGATGTCCATCTCCCTGAGCAGGTGGATCAAGCTTTCGCTCTTGATCTCGAATTCCTTCGCCAGCTCGTAGACCCGCATCTTCGCCAAGGGTGAAACCCTCACCTGTCGGTAACCGCCATCACGACGACCCGCTCCCGTCCTACCGCGCGTCCCAGACGCTCACCGTCGAGGACGACGACCTTCGGCGGCGCATCGCCGGCGAAGAGTCGCTCCAGCTTGCGCCTTACACTGTCCGGCGCATCGCCGGCGACCACAACGGCCGCGGCTTCCCCGTTGCTCACCGCCCGCGTCACCGCTTCCAACCCAAGCCGCAGGCGGCCGGCCCGCGCGGCCAGGCCCAGACTACTCAACAGGCGGCCCGTTGCCTCAGACTTGCTCGTCCGACTCACCCTCTGCGACCACCTCGACATCCGCCTCGGCCGCCGGCGCGACTTCCTCGACCGTCGCAGCTGCATCTTCGGCGGTCACTTCCTCCTGCTCGGTCGGCTCGCCGTTGCCGGTGGCGGCGACCGCTACTTCGCCGCCCTCCGCGGTTTCCGGCTCGAGCGAGTCGGAGGCCTCCGCGGCAGCCTCCTCGACTTCATCCTCGATATCCGGAAACGGCCCGCCCGTCGCCACCGGCTTGGCATGAGCCGGCATCTTCTCCGACAGCTCGACCGGCTCCTCGACGATAGTAAGCTCCTCGATCAGCTTCTCCAGGAGCTCGGCATCCTCGGGGTTTAGCCCGGCTATCCGCAGGAAGTCGTCGCGCTCCAGATCGATGATGTTGAGGAACGTCTCATGGCCCGCAGCCTGGAGTGACGCCAGCACGGCAGGCGGAATATCGAGCTCGGCGAGCGGGAAGTCCGCCGCCCGTTCTTCCTCTTCGCCGCCGCCGAACAGAGCGACCTGAGCCCCACGCTCCATCCACTCGCGACTCGAATAGAGATCGATCTGCCAGCCGATAAGCTGGGATGCGAGCCGCACGTTCTGACCGTTCCGCCCGATGGCGAGCGAGAGCTGGTCCTCGTCGACGATCGCGGTGACGACCTTCTGCTCGGTCTCGGAGATGACTTTCGCCACCTTGGCCGGAGCCAGCGCGCGCTTCGCGTATATCTCCGGATCCGGGTGCCAGGGGACGATGTCGATCCGCTCGCCGCTCATCTCAGAGACGACGGCCTGGACGCGTGAACCCTTGAGCCCGACACAGGCGCCGACCGGATCGATCGAATCGTCGTTGGAGACTACGGCGATCTTCGTTCGGCCGCCGGCCTCACGGGCCATGTCGATGATCTTCACCACGCCCTGGTAGATCTCCGGCACCTCCAACTTGAAGAGCGCGGCCACGAAGCCCGGGTCGGCGCGCGAGAGTATCAGACGTGGACCCTTGGGCGTCTCTTCCAGCTTCTTGAGGACGGCGCGGATCGGCTCGCCCTGTCGGAAGCGCTCGCGCGGATTCTGTTCGCGCCAGGGGATGATCGCCTCGGCCTCACGCAGCACGTTGAGCATCACCACGAGCTTGCCCCGCTCGGTGGCCTGTACTTCACCGGACAACAGCTCGCCGATCTTGTCGGCGAACTCTTCGCGTATGCGGTTGCGCTCACCCTCGCGTACACGCTGGATTATCCTCTGCTTTGCGGCGAGCACTGCGGTGCGCCCGAACTCGGAGAACTCTACCGGGATCTCGAGCAGGTCGCCGACCTGGAAGTCGGGGTCATCCCAGCGCGCTTCTTCGACACTCACCTCGCGGGAGGGATCGATTACTTCGGCGACCACCTCCTTGAGGACTATGATGTCGATTTTGCCTTTTTCTTCATGGATGATGATCTCGGCCTGCACGTTGGGGCCGTATCGCTTCGCGAGAGCCGCGTGAATCCCATCTTTGATCAAGTCGTGCAGCTCATCGCGCGACAGCGACTTGTGCGCCGTCATCACTCGAAAGGCTTCTAGAACCTGTGACGCGTTGGCCATCCGTTTGATGCTCCCTTGCTCTCTGCCATGCCCCTACTCATCGGGGACTCTACTCTTAGCTCCATCTCAACTCGGGCGCTGCGACCGACCTTCCCGCGGTTTCCCCGGTTCCTCCCAACGAAAGACCAAGTTCGCCTTGGCAACCGCAGAGCGGAGGACTTCCACCTCACTCTGGTCGGGCAGCCGCATACGCAGCCGCTCGGCGTCGCCGGATCCCTCGATGCCAAGCAGGACCCCCTCCAGCCGCTTGGCGCCCCGCGCCAGCGGCTCGAAGCCGCGCAAGGCGATCTCACGGCCCACGGCGCGTTCGAAATCGCGCCGCTTGCGCAGCGGTCGCTCTACACCAGGCGAGGAGACCTCGAGGACGTAGCCGGAGGGCAGGCCCTCCCGAGCATCTAGGATCTCCTCGAGCTGACGGCTGACCCGCGTGCAGTCGTCCACGCTGACTCCGTGGCCCGGCTGCGAACCCGGCCGGTCGATGCGGAGGCGCAGGATCGGGCGACTACGATGCCCGACTGCTTCCAGCTCGACCAGCTCGAACCCTAGCCCTTCGAGCGCGGCCTCGACCGTTCGCTCGAGCTCCTCATCGATCCGGCCGATACTCTGACCCATGCTGTCTACAGTCCCGTTGCCGGGCGGGCCCCCGGCAATAAAAAAGTGGGGTAGGTACTGCGTCCCCACTGCTCAAATGACCTTGCGGCCTTAGCTTAGCGCCTCATCCCATCAGCGGCCGTAATATAGACGGGGTATTGTGGGAAATCAACCGGCGGGCCATCCCAGGAAAGCGCACATCCGCCGCCCCCGATCCCCTCCACGGTAGGAGAAGAAGGACCCCGTATTGCAGCGTGTACAGGCCGTTGAGGCGGTTAGCCGCTCCCCGTCGACCCCGGCTTCTGCCAGCCCCCGGGCTATGTGGGCGCGCAGATCGACGTGCCGAGTCTCGTGCGAGCCGCCCAGAGCGGCCGGGACTTCGGGCCCTACTTCGTAACAACGCCCACATATGGCCGGCCCCAGATGGACGAAGAGCGACGCCGCGTCTGCACCCAAGCGGCGCAGCGCTTCAAGGGTCGACGCAACGACGCCCGCCGCGGTGCCACGCCACCCGGCGTGCGCCAGCCCCAGCAGCCGCCGCTTGGGATCCACCATGAAGACGGGGACGCAGTCTGCCACCGTCACCGCCAGGAGAACTCCCGGCCGGTCCGTGACGATGGCGTCACCGTGGCCCAGCACGGCAACGCCCGAGGAGTGCTGACCGCCATAGTCGACCACGTCGGCGCCGTGCACCTGGCGGCAGCGGGCGACACGGCAAATACCGGAGGAGCTTTGCAGCAGCGCCCAACCATCCGAGGTACCGCCATCCCCGTCGGCCGGGTACCTCTCCGCCGTGCCGAAATCGAACTCGACGGCGCGCCCGGTAATGCCCTGAACCAGGTCCGGGAAACGGGCCGCCCACTCGGCGTGCCTGAAGACCCGCAGTTCACCAAGCCGGGTCTCGATCTCCACACCCGAAGTCACTCGACGCGTTCGATCGCGGCACCGAGCGCCCGCAGCCGCTCGTCGATGCGCTCGTACCCGCGCTCGATCTGACCGATGTTGTTGATCTTGCTGCGCCCCTGGGCGCCGAGTGCGGCGATCAGGATGGCCATGCCGGCACGGATGTCGGGGCTTTCAACGGTTGAACCCCGCAGCGTTGTGGGCCCCACGACCACCGCACGGTGTGGGTCGCAGATGATGATCCGGGCGCCCATCGCTGTTAGCTTGTCGGCGAAGAACATCCGCGATTCGAACATCTTCTCGTGGATCAGGACGGTACCGCGACACTGCGTGGCCAAGACGAGTGCGATGCTGATCAGGTCGGCCGGGAAGAGCGGCCAGGGTCCGTCGTCGATCTTCGGGATCTGCTGGCCGATGTCCATGCGGACCTCCAACGACTGCTCCGCCGGCACCCGCAGCGTCCGCCCCTCGAGCTCGCAGAAGACGCCGAGCCGCTCGAACATGATCCGCATGCTCGAGAGGTGGCTGGGCTCGACATCGCCGATGGTGAGCTCGCTGCGCGTGACTGCCGCTAGGCCGACAAACGAGCCTACCTCGATGTGGTCCGGGCTCACCTCGGCGCTCGCTCCACCCAGCCGTTCAACACCTTCGACACGCAGTTCGCCGGTCCCGATTCCCGATATGCGGGCGCCCATTGCGCTCAGCAGCCTGCATAGATCCTGGACGTGGGGCTCCGAGGCGGCGTTGCGCAGCACCGTTGTCCCCTCGGCCAAAGCGGCCGCCATGATGGCGTTCTCGGTGCCGGTGACACTGGGCTCGTCCAGGAAGATCTCGGCACCGCGCAGCTTGCCGCGAAGCATGAACTCGTCGCCCAGCTCGACCTCGGCGCCCAGCTTCCGCAGCGTGTCGAAATGTGTGTCGAGGCGCCGCCGACCGATAACGTCTCCGCCCGGTGGCGGCAGCCGAAGCTGGCCGCTGCGGGCAAGCATTGGCCCGGCCAGCAGGATCGAAGCGCGGATCCGGGCGGCAAGCTCGGGCTCCAGTGCCGCCGAGCGGACATCGGCGGCATGCAACGTCAGCGCGCCGGGGGCCGTCCACTCACAGTCGACGCCCAGCGCACCAAGCAGCTCGAGCATCGTGTGGACGTCCCGTATGTCCGGCAGATTGGCCAGGCGAACCGGCTCGTCGGTGAGCAGCGCCGCCGCCATCATCGGCAGCGCCGCGTTCTTGTTGCCCGCCGGCCGTACGTGACCGTGGAGGCCGTGACCGCCTTCGACTATGAAACTGCTCATCGACGGCCAAGTTAGGCCAAGACGCTCTCAGCCGTCAATCGCAGCTTGACACCGTCGCCCACCCGTGGCTATGTGAATGGCGGCTCGCAAACGGTAGAAGGACATGAAGCTGCATAATCTCTTGAGACCCGAGCTGGTCATTCTCGACCTGCAGAACGACGGTGTCGAGAACACCCTGCGCGACATGGTGAGCAACCTAGCCGAGCAGGGATTGGTGAAAGAGGAGCACCTCGTACTCGACGCACTGCTCAAGCGCGAGGCGGACCAGTCAACCGGGATCGGCGGCGGCGTCGCGATCCCACACGCCGTCTATCCCGAGCTCAGCTCGACCATAATCGAACTGGCGTTTTCCCGTCAGGGTATAGACTTCCTCTCAATCGACGAGAAACCGGTCCACACCGTCTTCCTTCTCCTGTCACCGCCGGCCAACAGCGGGACGCACATCAAGCTGCTGGCGCGGATCGCGCGCCTGATGCGGCAGCCGGACATCCTGGGCGAGCTCTTGAGCGCTACCAGCGCCGAGGAAGTGATCGACAGGATCCGGCAGTTCGATGAGCAACACCCCTAATCACCGGCGACAGGCGAACAGGTCCATGCAACTCCTCGTGGCCGTGATCAACCAGCCGGAAGCACTCGACGACATCCTGTCGGGATTTCTCGAGCTGGGTATCACCGGCGCCACGATCATCAACAGCGAGGGGATGGCACACGTCCTCACCCACGACATCCCCCTGTTCGCCGGCATCCAGACATTGATATCGCGATCGCGGGCGCAAAATTACACGATCTTCAGCGTCATCGACGAACAAGAAAAGGTGGATGCCGCGTTCGCGGTCATTCAGGACGTGTGTGGCAGCCTGCACGAGCCGGGCACGGGCATCATGTTCACCATCCCGGTAACTCGAGTAATCGGCGTCGCGCCCGAGCTGGGAGAAGACTCGGACCTGTGAACCCGATTGTCGTTGTACTGCTCCTGGCACTGATCGGTTTGCTGGGCGCCCAGCTAACCTTCGCCAGGCGCGACGTAGCGTTGGGCCCGCAGATCTCGATAGCTATCGGACTGCCGTTCCTCTTCGTCGGATTCGCCCTCGGCCCGCACCTGCTGGAGATCCTCTCGGATGATATCGTCGATCGACTCAACCCATTACTCGCACTCGGCCTGGGGTGGATCGGCGTGCTCTTCGGCCTACAGCTCGACCGGGACCACCTGCGCCAGTTTCCAACGCGCTACCTGGCACTTGCCTGGCTGCAGGCGGCCGTGGCGTTCGGCATCGTCTTCCTGATCGGCTATCTGCTCGCCGACGCCTGGTTTTCGCTCAGCCTGGAGGTCGTCGTTCTGGTGGCGGCCGCGACGGCCTGTGTGTCGACGCCGGCCGCGATCGCGCTCATATCGAACACGTACAGGACGCGGGGACGGGTCACGCGGTTCCTGTTCTACGTCGCCAGCCTGGACGCGGCGGTGGGGATCGTCGCTCTCGGGCTCACGCACTCGGCCCACCATAGCGGCGTGCTGGGAGGCGGGAACGCCTTGTCGCTGGTTGAATGGTTCGCCTTCTCGGTTCTGCTGGGGCTGTTCTTCGGCATACTCTTTCTGTCGCTGACGCGGATCCGACCTCGTACCCAGGAGTTGCTGCTTCTGTTGATCGGCCTGGTCTTGTTCGCGGCAGGCACCGCGTTCTATCTGTCGCTGTCCCCTCTCTTCATCTGCATGATCGCGGGCGTGGTGATCGGCAACCTGTCACCGATGCGCCGAAGGGTTTACGCGGCGTTGTCGCAATGGGAGAAACCGATCTATATCATCATGCTGGTGCTGGCGGGTGCGCTTCTCGAGTTCTCGTCGTGGTGGATTCCCCCGCTGGTCGCCGCGTACGTCGGCCTGCGAATACTCGCCAAGTGGATGGGTGGCCTGCTGGCCTCGAAACTGCGTCCCCGAGACCTCAACCTACCCGGCACCTTTGGCCTCGCGCTCACACCGCAGGGAGGGATCTCACTGGCCATAGCTATTTCGTTCGTCCTTATCTACAATCCACCAGGACTCGAACTGTCGACCGCGATCACAGTATTCTTCGCTACCGTCGTAATCGCCGTGGGTATTAGCGATCTGATCGGGCCGTTCTTGGTTCGGGCGGTGCTCGAGCGGGCCGGCGAGCTTGACCGTCGGTTGGCGAGCGCCGGTGCTGCGGCTGTCGACTAGCGCAGGAGGGGTGACGTGGATGATTGGCTGGGCATAACGATTCGGATTGTAGGAATCGTGGCGGTGCTGGTCTTGGGCATCGGGATGATCGTACTTGCCTGGGCCGTCAATAAAGTAACGCGCCGCCTGCGCAGTGTGGACAAGGCGCTCAACGAGATCGGGCGCGACGCCAGACCCGTTCTCGATCGCGCGCGAGCCGTCGGCGAGAATCTGAACTTCATCGTCATGTCGGTCCGCAAAGAGGTCGACCGGGTTAGCGAGACTATATCAGTCGCCAACGACCGGCTCGAAGATGCGCTGGAAGCAGCGGAGGGGCGCGTCCAGGAACTGGGCGCGCTAATCGATGTCGTTCAAGGCGAGGTCGAAGACACGCTGCTGACCGCCACATCGGCGCTGCGCGGGATCCGCACCGGCGCGCGGATACTGCGCCGCGGCGGTGGCCGGAACGAAGACGAGGTCGCCGAAGTAGAAGACGAGGAGGAGTGATCGGGGATGGCCGGTGAGGCGCGGCCCGCGGAGGACAGCTCCGAGACGATCGGCCGAGGCGAACCCGTCCGGTACCTCCTCGCCCTCACGATCGGCGCCCTGGTTGGCGCCGGTCTGGCCTCGACATGGGTACCAGAGCGCCCACGGCGCAGGCTGCCCGCGATAGCGGCGAAGCGCTATCGTCGCGTCAGGCGTGCCGGTTCAGCAGCGCTCGAAGAGATCCGGGAGGCGGGCCGCGAGCTGAGCGGCGAGTTCCGGGAGGAACTCGGCGCCACTCTGGAGGCCGCCCGAGAGGAGTTCCGAGACATGGCTCGTCAGCAGCTCGAGCAGGCAGGGAAGGCTCTGCGCCGGGACCGTAGCGTACGAGAGGGCTGAGCCCCCGCATGGGCTGGCTGAAAATCCTGGTCCTCGCAGGCCTGGCGATCCTGCTCGTACCCGAGCCGGCCTGGGCTTGGGGCCCGGGGATGCACATCCTGGTCGGCACCGAACTGCTCGGCGCGCTGGCGCTGTTGCCGACGGCGATCGCCGAAATCCTGCGTTGGTATCCCCTAGACTTCCTCTACGGCTCAATCGCTGCTGACATAAGCTTCGGCAAGAAGTACGCGCCCGTCGGACGAAACTGCCACCACTGGCACGTTGGAGAGGAGCTCTTCGAGGCCGCAGATACCGATGCGACGCGCGCCTGCGCACTCGGCTACCTGACGCATCTGGCCGGTGACACGATCGCTCACAACTTCTTCCTGCCCCGCAAGCTGCTAACATCGGCGAACACCCAGGCGATCGGGCATTCATATTGGGAACACCGGATGGACATCCACCTGGGTCAGGCGTACTTGAGAGCAGCGTTCCATTTGCTCAAGGACTTCGATCACTCTCACAACGACCGGCTGATGGACCGCGTGTTGGATCGCACCGTCTTCAGCTTCCAGACGAACCGCCTGATATTCAAAGGGATGATCACACTCGCCGACCACGACGGCTGGCGTGCGATGTTCGATCGCGTACTCGATTACTCTCGCTGGGATGTCGAAGACCGGGAGGTCGGAACCTGGCTGCGTTACACGTTCGACTTCGCAGCCGACTACTTGATCAAGCGCAAGGAATCAGCCGCCGCCTTTCTCGATCCGACCGGCGCGCGCGCACTAGGCGAAGCGAAGATGCTGAACCGCACGCACGGCGGCAAAAAAGCGAGCCGGCAGGATGAGCTCGTCGAACTTGCTGATGAGTGGTTCGGGCTGCCGGACGAACCTCCCGGGTGGTGGGAGCAGCGACTGGCTGCGGAAGGGGTGTGGATCGATCTCGTCCACCTGAAGGCGATCTTGATGAGGCCCAAGCAGAGCACTCTCGTGAGACGGGCGAAGAACGGCGTCAGGAGGGGTAAGAAGAAGGCGCCTCTGCGCGGCTAGCTCCTTCCCAAGTACTCCATCAGCGCTTGCCGTGCCTGAGCCGGGTCTGCCTTACCCTGGGATTTCCGCATAACCTGACCGATAAAGAAAGCGAGCAACTTCTCCTCGCCACCGCGGTAGCGCTCGACCTCCGCGGGGTTACCGTCGATCGCCTCTCTGACCCACGCCTCGAGCTCAGCGCCGCCCGCCAGCCGCAAATCCTCCTCCTCCATCACCCGCTCGGCCGACTTCCCCGTCTCGATCATCCGGCGGAATAGCTGCTTGCCCAGACCGTGTGACAACCTCCCCTCAGCCACAAGGCCGATGACCTCGGCGAGACCTTCCGGGTCGACGTCGAGCCGCTCGACGGGCAGGCCCAGATCGTTGGCGGCCGCCAGGACCTCGCCCATCACCCAGTTCGATGCCTCTTTCGGATCCGGCGCCGACCGTGCGACGGCTTCGAACAGATCGGCGAGGGCGCGGGACGAGCTGAGGAGCTCGGCATCGTAGCGGGGCAGCCCGTAGTCATCGACGAATCGCTGTTCCTTCTGCCACGGCATCTCGGGCAGGCAGCCTCCAAGTCGGTCGACCGTTGTTTCGGGGATCTCGAGCGTTGGCAGATCGGGCTCCGGAAAGTAGCGGTAGTCGTGGACTTCTTCCTTCCCGCGCATCGGCCGCGCCTCGCCCCGCACCGGGTCCCAGAGCATGGTCTCGTGCTCTACCTGGCCCCCGGACCGCAGGAGGTTCAGGTGCCGGGTCGCCTCGTACGCCAGCGCCTTCTCGAGTTGGCTGAAGGAGTTCATGTTTTTCACTTCCGTCTTCGTCATGAACTCGCTGCTGCCGACCGGACGCACCGAGACGTTCGCATCAACGCGCAGGCTGCCCTCCTCCATGTTGCAGTCGCTGACCTCCAGATACTCGAGCGCACGTTTAAGCCGTCCCAGAAACGCTCGGGCGTCTGCCGGCGAGCGGATGTCCGGCTCGGTGACGATCTCGACCAGCGGGACACCCGCCCGATTGAGGTCGACCGCCGTCTTGGCGGCGAAGCGGTCGTGCAGCGATTTCCCGGAGTCCTCCTCGACGTGCAGCCTACGGATGCGAACGCGGCCCGTGCCGCCCCCTTTTGCCTCCGGGAAATCCAGCCAGCCATCGGTGGCGAGCGGCCGATCGTACTGGCTGATCTGATAACCCTTGGGCAGGTCGGGATAGAAGTAGTTCTTGCGCGCGAAGATGCTGCTTCTGTGCAGCTGACAGTTCAGCGCCAGCGCCGCACGTACCGCAAGCTCGATGGCCTGCCGGTTGACGACCGGTAGAGCCCCGGGTAGCCCGAGGCACACCGGGCAGACGTGAGTGTTGGGCGGCGCACCGAACTCGACGCGGCAGCCGCAGAACATCTTGCTGCACGTCTTGAGCTGGACGTGGATCTCCAGCCCGATTATCGTCTCGTGCGGCGACGCGGCTGATTCCGCCATCTACCCTTCCTCCGACCACGCGGCGTCACCGACCGCGCGCTCCAGCGCATGGGCTGCACTCAGAAGCGTAACCTCATCGAACTGTCGCGCGAGGAGCTGGCCACCCACCGGCAGGCCCTCCACCCGGCCGACGGGGATGGATACGGCGGGCACGCGCGCCAGGTTGGCCGTCACGGTAAACACGTCCGAGAGGTACATCGCTACCGGGTCATCGATCCGCTCCCCAAGGCGGAACGCCACCGTGGGGGCGGTAGGCGTGAAGATCACGTCTACACCACCGGCGAAGGCTCGCTCGAAGTCCCGGGCGATCAAACTGCGCACTCGCTGCCCGGTGCCGTAGTACGCGTCGTAATAGCCGGCGGATAGACCGTAGGTGCCCAGCACTATCCGCCGCTTGACCTCACGACCGAAGCCCGCCCCGCGCGTCTCGCGATACACGGCGATCGTGCTCTGCGCGCCCGGCGCTCTCATTCCGTAGCGCAACCCGTCATAGCGCGCGAGGTTGCTGGACGCTTCGGCGTTCGCCACGAGGTAGTAGGCGGGGACCGCATAGCCGGTGTGAGGGAGAGAGATCTCCCGGACCTCCGCGCCCAGTCGCTCGAGCCGCTCCAGCGCAGCGCGACAGGCGGCGGCAACTCCCGGATCGAGATCGTCCGGGAAGTACTCCCTGGGTACCCCCACAACGAGGCCCTCGGGGCCCTCGCCCAGCGCGTCGTGGTAGGCCGGTACGGGAAGATCGGCGGAAGTGGAGTCGAAGCGATCGACCCCGGCGATGACGCTCAGCAGCATCGCGACGTCCTCGACATTGCGAGCCAGGGGGCCTATCTGATCCAGGCTCGAAGCGAAGGCGACCAACCCGTAGCGACTCACCCGGCCGTAGGTGGGCTTCAACCCGACGACGCCGCAAAACGAAGCGGGCTGCCGCACCGAGCCACCGGTATCAGAGCCGAGGGCCAGTGGCACGAGGCCTGCCGCCAGCGCCGCCGCCGACCCACCGGAGCTACCGCCGGGGACTCGCTCCGGGTCCAGGGGATTCCGCGTTGGGCCGAACCCGCTGTTCTCCGTCGACGAGCCCATGGCAAACTCGTCGAGGTTCGTCTTACCGACGATCAGGGCGCCCGCCGCCTTCAGCCTGCGCACTACCGTCGCCTCGTACGGCGCGACATAGTCTTCCAGGATCCTGGATCCGCAACTCGTCGGTAAGCTTGCAGTGCAGATGTTGTCTTTGACCGCGACGGGGATTCCGGCGAGTGGGCCGACCTCATCGCCGTCGTCGAGTGCGCGATCCAGGTCGGCCGCCTGCGTCAACAGATCCTCGCCGGCCACCGACAGGAAGGCACCGAGCGGCGGCTCTGAGGCATCTGAGCCCGCGATGGCCTGCAGTGCCGACCGCAGAAGCTCGTCGACCCGAAGACGCCGCGATCGCAGAGCCTCTTGAAGCTCGCGGACACCCGGTCTCGTCGATCCTGGCATCGAGGTTCGCCTCGCGCTTTACGCCTCGCTGTCGTCGTCCACGCTTTCGGCGTCGAGCGCCGGCAACCGTGGTAACACGAAGTAGCCTTCTCTCCACTCCGGCGCCATCTCCGCCGGCGGTCGCTCGAGCCGATCGTGCTCGGCCTGATCGTCACGGGCCGGTGCCGGGTGCTCCAAAGCACCCGCGGGAGTCGCTCCTTCGACGTCGACGTCGCGGATCGCCTCGAAGAACTCGAGGATCGATCCGCAGTCGTCGGTCAGAGCATCAAGCTCGGCTTGGTCCAATTCGAGCCGAGCGAGTGCTGCGACCTTCTCAACATCCGTGCGCTTGATCGTCATTGTTGTAGCTCAATATCCAGTATCCGACATCCAACGACCAGGTGCCCAGGTACCCTTCAAGACTCAGAGAGCAAGTGCAAACGCCTAGGTCTCACCGGCGGCCTCCATGGCCATTGGATGTTGATCATTGTCGCTCGAGACATTGAGTCCCATTTGATCATTGGGTGCTGGATACTGGGGTTTGGTTATTGAGTCTCTTCGAGTGACAGGTTCGCATACCGTACAACCACCTTCTTCCGGCCTACGGACTCGAAATCTATCACTGCCTTGAGCTCCACACCGTAGCCGTCGAGCGCGGCCACGGTGCCGGCGCCGAACCGTGGGTGCCTCACGCGAATGCCCTCTGCAAGCTCGGGCAGCTCCTGAACCTCCTGTGATGCCGAGTAATCATATGCCAGATCACCCGGTATCGTTTCACGCTCCAGACGCCAGGGTCGCTCCCACGACTCGCCCAGCCCGCGGCGGCTCGATACTCGATCGATGTAGCGGCTGGTTTCCCGCGCCTCGAGCAGCGCCTCGGGCACGCGGTGCAGGAAGCTGGAGGGGCTCGAAACCATCCAATCGCCGGCCCGGCGTCGCCGCTTCGCGTAGGTAAGGTAGAGCTTCTTCTGGGCCCGGGTGATCCCAACGTAGAACAGCCGCCGCTCCTCCTCGAGCTCTTCCAGGCTGTCGTGTGAGCGGGAGAGTGGAAACAGGCCCTCCTCCAGCCCGGAGATCAGCACCACCGGGAACTCGAGGCCTTTGGCGTTGTGCAGCGTCATCAGGGTGACGGCATCGGCCTCGGGGTCAAGGTTGTCCACGTCGGCTACGAGCGAAACCTTCTGAAGGAAGAGATCGAGCTCGGTGACTGCGCCGGCCTCTTCCAGCTCCTCCGCTTCCAGCGCCGACGCGGCATCGAACTCCGATGCGGCCGCGACCAGCTCTTCAACGTTCTGGGCTCGGTCGATCCCCTCATAGCCCTCCTCGCGAAGGTGCTCGAGCAGACGAATCTCGACGATCAGACCTCCGAGCAGCTCATGCACCCGCAGCTGCGATGCGAGCGCCCGATAACGGTCGATCATCTGGGCGAATGATTCCAGCGCCGCCGCGCGCGCCGCCGCGATGCCCTGGACGGAGCGGGCTGCGCGCGCCGCCTCAAGCGGGCCGCTGTCCGCCCCGCGGGCGGCGGTAAGTAGTGCTGTAAGCGTGGCATCTCCGACCCCCCGGCGCGGGTAGTTCACGACGCGGAGAAACGAGGCGGCGTCTTTGGGATTAGAGATGAGCCGCAGGTAGCCGAGGACGTCCTTGATCTCGCGGCGCTCGTAGAAGCGGACACCTCCGATGATCCTGTATGGCAGGTCGGCGTCTCGGAAAGCCTCCTCCAAGACGCGGCTCTGAGCGTTCGTCCTGTAGAGAACGACGAAGCTCCTGTGGTTCAGGCCCGATCCGTCGGAGATCTGTGCCGAGATCTCTCCCGCTATCCACTCCGCCTCATCGATCTCATCCGCCGTCCTGACCAGCGTGATCGACTCGCCCGCCTCGTTCTCGGTGTAGAGGTTCTTGCCTTTGCGGTTGATGTTTTCCGCGATGACCCTGTTGGCTACCTGGAGAATCACCTGGGTGGAGCGATAGTTGCGCTCCAGGCGGATGGTGCGCGCGGCCGGAAAATCCCGCTCGAACTCCAGGATGTTACGGATATCTGCGCCACGCCAGCCGTAGATCGACTGGTCGTCATCGCCGACCACACACAGGTTGCCGTGCTCTCTGGCGAGGAGCTCGATAAAGCGGTACTGGGCATGGTTCGTGTCCTGGTATTCATCAACCAGTATGAATCTGAAGCGCCGCTGAAAGCGCTCGAGCACTTCGGTGTATGATTCGAACAACTCGACGGGCTTCACCAACAGATCATCGAAATCGAAGGCGTTCCCCGCGAGCAAACGTGCCTGGTAGACGGGATACGCGTCGGCCACCATTCGGGTGAATGGGTCCGAGGCCGTTTCCCCGAACGCCTCCGGCGTGATCAGATAGTTCTTGGCACCCGAGATCGCGCCCTGCACGGCCTGCGGCTTCCAGCGCTTGGGGACGTTACGGTCCTCCATCACGCGTTTGATTTCGCGCAGACTGTCGTCGGCGTCGAGTATCGTGAAGCCGGGACCGAATCCGAGGCGAGCGGCGTGGCGCCGCAGGATCCTCGCACCCAGCGAATGGAAAGTACCGATCCACATCCCGGACGGCTCGGTGTCGAGCAGCCGGCGAACGCGATTCCGCATCTCCTCGGCCGCCTTGTTGGTGAAGGTGACGGCCATGATCACGTTGGGGTCGACCCCGTTGTGCTCGATGAGATGTGCGATGCGGCAGGTAAGGACACGCGTCTTGCCGGAGCCGGCACCTGCAAGCACGAGAAGGGGGCCCTCGAGGTGCTCGACCGCCTGTCGCTGCTCCGGATTCAGGGAATCTAAGTAAGCCCCCGTCCTCACGTCACCCCGCAAAACGCCTCAAGTCGTCCGGTCCGATCGCACGACGGGCAGGGTCACGACGAACTCGGCCCCGTCCCGACGCTTACCAAGCACGATCGACCCGCCGTGCGTGTCCTCGATGATACGGCGCGTCAGGGTCAGGCCGACGCCCCAGCCACCCTCCTTGCTCGACACGCCCGGCTCGAAGATGTGCTTGCGCAGCTCGGTCGGCACACCGGGTCCGTCGTCGACGAAGCGGATCATGACACGGCGGTCGTCGTCATCCGGATTGGCGTTCACCGCGATTCGACCTCCGCGACCCGCGAGTACATCGACGGCGTTCTTGATCAGGTTTTCGAACGCCCACTCGAGCAACACCGGGTTGCCGGCGACCGGCCGCACCTGGGGCGCGACCTGCACGGTAAGTTCGATGGAGTGCTCGAGGCGCGGGAGCCGGGCCGCGAAGTAACCCTCGAGACGCTGCAGGACCTCCCCGACATCCACGGTGGCCATCCGGAGACGCCGCCCGATGAGCTCGAAGCGTTGGGCCACTTTGTTGAGCCGCTCGACATCGACCTCGACCTCTCTGGCAATCCGATCCTCGGAGGCTACCGCGGCACGCTCGTCGGCCGGCATTCTCAGGATCTCGACCCAGCCGGTCAGCGAACTCAGCGGCGTGCTGAGCTGGTGCGCCGACTCCCGCGCCATCGTGGCCCAAACACGCTCCTGTTCGGCGCGGACGGTCGAGCGGAAGATCCAGGTTGCCGTTAGCACGATGACGATGAGCGTGGCCGCCTGAATCCACGGCACCCAGCGCAGCCGCTCAACGACCGCCGGCATTCCGAAATGGATCACGCCGATCCCCTCCTCGATTAGCGGATCGTTCCGCTCATCGAGCAGGGCGGCATACTCTAGAACTCGCCGTGTGCTACCGGGGTCGCTCGGGTCGTGCACGAACGGCAGGTTGCGGGCGGCGTGTATCTGCCCGTCCTCAGCGATCACCACTACCGGCACCCCCAGTGACTCGATCTCCTCGAGCAGGTCGAACAGGACCACGAAGCTCTCCCGATCGGGATCGCTCACGCCCTGCAACACCTGGGCGTACATGCGCGACAGCGCCGCGGCGTCGACGTTGACGGCGCTCACGAGCTGACGAGTGTAAACCAGGTACCAGGCTAGAACAGCCCCGAAAAGCAAAGAGAGTACCGCGGCCCAGAAACGAGCTTTCACACCGGCTCGATTCGCGTGCCACCCACGTACGGGTGCAGCACTTCAGGAAGGTCCACGCTCCCGTCATCGCTCTGGAAGTTCTCGAGGATGGCGATCACGGTACGTGGAATCGCGAGGCCCGAGCCGTTGAGGGTGTGCACGAACTCCGGCTTGGCACCGCGGTCGCGTCGGAAACGGATACCAGCACGCCGTGCCTGGTAGTCGGTGCAGTTCGAGCACGACGAGACCTCGAGCCAGCGTTCGACACCAGGCGACCACACTTCGAGATCATAGGTCATCGAACTCGACTGCGCTATGTCGCCAGCCGCGAGAAGGACCACTCTGTAGGGAAGGCCGAGCAGCTGCAGGATCTTCTCGGCGTGGCCGGTCAAGACTTCCAAGGCCGCCTCCGAGTCCTCGGGGCGCTCGAAGCGGACAAGCTCGACCTTGTCGAACTGGTGGATGCGAAGCACCCCGCGCGTGTCACGGCCGGCGGCGCCGGCCTCGCGCCGGAAGCAGGCGGTGTACGCCACGTAGTGGCGCGGCAGATCCCCTGGGCTCAGCACTTCACCCCCATGAAGGTTCGTAAGCGGAACTTCGGCCGTCGGTATCAACCAGAGATCATCACCACCGATGTGATAGGCGTCGTCGGCCAGCTTCGGCAGCTGGCCCGTTCCCCGCATCGTCTCGCTCCGCACCAGGTACGGCGGTTGGACCTCGACGTACCCATGCTCTTTACGGTGCACGTCGATCATGAGGTTGATCAGCGCCCGCTGCAGGGCGGCGCCGGCGCCCATGTATACGGGGAAACCGGTGCCGGACAGCTTCGCACCACGCTCCAGATCGAGGATCCCCAGGTCGGCGCCGAGATCCCAGTGTGGCTTCCGCCAGGCCGCCGGCTCGATCGGCTCGCCCCAGGACCGGATGTGGCGGTTGGCCGACTCATCGCCGGCGGGGACAGGCGGCAGCGGCGTATTGGGGATCTCGAGGAGGAGTTCTTCGATCCTGGTCTCGCCGGCACCGAGCTGCGCGTCGTATTCTCCGATGCTGGCGGCGACGTCGCGCATCTCCGCGATCAGCGTCGAAGCGTCTTCGCCCGCCTTCTTCCGTTCAGCGATTACCTTGGAGGCCTCGTTGCGACGTGCTTTCAGCTCTTCGACGGTCTGGATGGTCCGGCGCCGCTCCTCATCGAGCTGCAGGACCTCGTCGACGTAGCCAGTCAGTTCGGAATCCGCTCGTTTCGCGAGCGCATCCTTCACCGCGTCGGTCTCGAAACGGATTCGCTTCAGGTCGAGCATGTTCGGTTCGATCGGCTAGTTGGAGATGCCGGGGGTGACGTTAATATCGTCGCAGTTGGGGTTCCAGAGCACACGGAACTGCACGCGTACGGGATCGCCCCAGATAGAGTCCACGACCAGCTTCGCGAAGACGTGGCAGGGCAAACCGAGCGTTGGGTCGGTCCGACTGCGGATACCGTACGTAGTTCCCACCGTCGCAGGCAACGGCTCCTCGAGCTCATAGGCCTCCTCGTCGGGCGGCAGCAACTCGACGTCCTCGAAGTCGACCGGCATAACCCTGATGCCGGTGGACGGCTCGATGCCGTCGAAGAAGCCGCGCGGCACCCAGGCGGGCTCGCCATCGATGAGGGCGAAGGCGATATCCCACTGCACGGTGTCGTCCACGCGCGTGACGCGAGGGGTCCTGAACCCGCGACCGGCCACGACGTCGAGGGCGTTCGCGCGGTCGAGCGGGCCATCCACGAGATCGATGAGCTGCTCCTCAAAAGGAGTTATCGGACGCGGGATTTCCCTGTTCACCTCATCACCGCAGGCGACGAGCCCCAAGGCGAGCGTCAGGACCAGCGCGACGTGACTACGTAGATGATCGAAGTTCTCCATGGTGATGGGGCAACCTTACGTGAGCGGAGGTTGACTGTCAAGCGGCGAACCCTAGACCACGCTTGACTTTGTAGGCCCCGGCAGGTAGAATGGCCGCACTCCCCCGTACCCACCAGACCGTAGGAACCGGATGCCAACGCTCAAAGATCTTCTCGTTCGTCTGTCGAGCCGCTCCGAGGTGGAAGCCGTATTCGCCGTCGGCCAGGACGGGCTGCTGATCGACCAGATCGGGTCCGCCGGTAGCGACGCGGACGCCGTCTCCGCCATGGCGCCAACCCTCCTGCAGAGCGCGCGGGACCTGGGTTCCGCCGCAGACCACAACGGGTTGGTCACCGCGGTGGTGGAGTACGCCAACGGAGTGGCGATCGTCACCGACGTGCCCCCTGAGATGATTCTCGTGACTTTCGTCAAGGGGGGTGTTCCATTCGGCGGCCTCTTGTACGAACTGCGGCATAACCGCGATCAGATCGCGAAACTCGTCTGACGGCCGCCCCAACGCTCAACCCATCGCGGCAGGTTCCGGCGTGAGCGAGAATGCCCGCTTTGAACGCTGGGTAGTCCTGTTGGCAGGCGGTATCGGGTCGCGATTCTGGCCGGCCAGCACGCCGCGCCGCCCGAAGCAGTTCTTACCGCTCGCCAGCAGCCGCCCATTGATCGTCGACACCGTGGAACGCGCCCGGGCGCTGACCGACGCGTCGCGCGTGCTGATCGTAGCCGGTGAGCACCTGCGCCCGCATTTGGAGAGCCACCTCCCTGACCTCGCACGTGAACAGCTGCTCCTCGAGCCGCAGGCTAAAGGCACAGCCCCGGCTTTGGCCTGGGCGGCCAGCGAGGTCATCGCCCGCGCCGAGCAGCCCGAGCGAGCCGTGATGGTGTCACTCCATTCGGACCACGTGATCCGCCCGCTCGATGATTTCATCTCGACCCTGGACGTCGCCGTCGATGCCGCCGGCGATGCGGGCCGCCTGCTCACTGTCGGCATTCAACCTGCGCGGCCGGAGACCGGTTACGGTTATATCGAGGTGGGCGACCCGCTGACGCCGGGGGTCTACGAAGTGCGACGGTTCGTCGAGAAGCCCGATCGCGAGACCGCGACTGGCTACCTCGCACAGGGTGGCTTCCTCTGGAACTCGGGGATGTTCGTGTGGCGACCGCAGGTACTGCTCGCCGAGCTTGACGCCCACACACCCGAGTTCGCCGGCATGCTCGAGCGCCTGGCCGAAGGTGAGATAGACGAGTTCTTCGCGCACGTCCCGACGCTGAGTATCGACCGCGGTCTCATGGAGCGCAGCCCGAACATCGCGGTCGTCGAAGCCGGGTTCGAGTGGGACGACGTCGGTGCCTGGGCGGCGTTGCTCCGCGTCCGCGAGCGAGACGCACATGGCAACCTGCTGATCGGTGACGCTCACGCGGTCGACTGTGAGGACAGCCTGATATGGGCGGAGGACGGCCCGGTTGTGGCCTACGGCGCCTCCGATCTGGTCATCGTACGTGCCTCGGGGATCACCTTCATCACCCCGCGCGAGCGGGCCCTCGACCTCAAGCAACTGCTTGAAGGCCTGCCTGACAGTCTCCGATCGGGGAGCCACTGAGCCGTGTCGCGCCCCGGACTCATCGTCTTCGACGATCTCCAAGCCCAACGCTGGGAGCCTTTCGCCCTGACGCGACCGGCGGGCGAACTGCTGTTTGGCGCCGAGAAGCTGGCTGAACGCGCGGGGCGCGTACTCGGCCTCGATGTCGTCGGCTACCTGAGCTCCGGACATCTGGTCGACTTCAGCGAGACGGGCTCGCCGGGCGTCCTGGGTCTCGACCGCCTCCCGGAACGGAACCTGCTCTTCTGGTGCTCACGGGCGGTTCCCGAGAGCGGCCCAGAGGTCGCTGTGCCGACGGTCCCAGCGGTCTACCTGATCGACGAGCGGCCGGTGGGCCTCTGCCTGCCGGCAGGGCAGCGGCCGGATCAGGGGTTCCTCAGCGAGCTGCGCCTCGGTTCAGAGCCGGGTACCCGGGTCTCCGTCCAGGGCCGGTTACTGGAGTGGATGTGGGACCTGCTGGCAGACGGTTCCGAACAGCTGGTTCGCGACCTGGCGGGAACGGCGCAGGCGTCCGACGTTCCCGACGGCGTCTATCGCGAGGGAAAGCACGGCGTGATCCTCTCCCCGAACGTTCGTATCGAGCCGGGAGCGTTGCTCGACACTCGGGAGGGACCGATCCGCCTCGGCGACGGTGTCGAGGTCCGCACGGGCACGCGCCTCGCGGGGCCTGCAGCGGTGGGCGAGGGCTCGCGCCTGCTCGGCGGCTCGTTCGAGCGAATCGTCGCCGGGCCCTATTCGCACTTGCAGGGCGAGATAACGGACTGCGTGATACTGGGGTACACGAACAAGGCTCACCAAGGCTATCTCGGCCACTCCTACGTCGGGAAGTGGGTCAACCTGGGTGCTCTGACGACCAACAGCGACCTAAAAAACAACTACCGCCCCGTCCGCGTCTGGACGCCCGGCGGCGTGCAGGACACCGGCAGCCTCAAGATCGGTTGCTTCCTCGGCGATCACGTGAAGACCGGGATCGGGCTGCTGCTGGGCACTGGCACCGTGGTGGGTGCCGGCAGTAATCTATACGGGAGCGCTATGCCGCCCCGCTACGTGGAACCGTTCAGCTGGGGCGAAGGCGACGATCTGGGTGAGTATCGCCTGGCCAAGTTCCTGGATACGGCGGAACGGTCGATGGCCAGGCGCAGCGTTGAACTGGGCGAGCGCGGGCGGCGATACTTGGAGAGCTGCTGGCGTAAAGGGCGGGGTGGATGACCTTCCGGGCGCATGTTCTGGGTAGCGGCAGTCGCGGCAACTCAATCCTTCTCGAGACCTCCGAAACACGCATTATCGTCGACGCCGGCTTCAGCGGCCGGCAAATAGAGCGGCGCCTGGCCGCCGTCGAGGTAGCGCCCGACAGCATCGCAGCACTGTTCATCACGCACGAGCACCGGGATCACACGCAGGGGATGGGTGTGATCGCCCGCCGCTGGAAGGTTCCCGTATACATCGCCCGTGCCACGGCGACCTCCTGCTCCACCCTGCTCGGCGGCGACGAGGATCTCCGCTTCTATCGTGCAGGCCAAGCGGTCGACCTGGGCGACCTGCGCGTCGAGCCGTTCCTGACCTGTCACGATGCCATCGATCCGGTAGCGGTGACGGTGAAGCAACGTTCGAGCGGTCTGAAGGTCGGAATCGCGACCGACCTGGGCACGCCGACGGTCTCGGTGCGTCACGCCCTCAAGCGCTGCGACCTGCTCATCCTGGAGGCCAACCACGACGAGGTGATGCTCCGCACCGGCCCCTACCCCTGGTCGCTGAAGAGCCGCATCGCGGGGCGCCACGGCCATCTGTCTAACCGGGCCGCGGCGATCCTCGGTACCGAGCTCCACCATCCGGAGCTGGCAGGTGTGGTCCTCGCGCACCTAAGCCAGGAGTGCAACGAGCCCGAACTTGCTGCCGAGGTTGTCGGTGAAGCTCTGCAGAGGAAGGGTTACGCCGCTCCGCTACGCGTGGCGGCCCAGGATGAGCCGCTGGCCGGACTTAACGTCACCGAGATGGCTGCAGCCGTCCGCTCGCCGCAGCTGAAGCTGTGGGAGTCGGGGGTTACGGCATTCGGGGACTCGGGGATCTGAGGAATCCAACCGCCATTCCCCAAATCCCCGAATCCCCGAATCCCCGAATCCCCGAATCCCTAGTTTCCCGTCGCCCGCAGGACGTCGCTGGTAATCGCCCAGACCATAATCGCCAGGATGAGAAGGAACCCGACCTGGCTCAGCCGGGCGCGCGTCTGCAGCGACACGGCGCGTCCGCGCACCGCCTCGACGGCCAGGAAGACCAGATGCCCTCCGTCGAGTATGGGTATCGGCAGCAGGTTGAGCACCGCGAGGTTCACGCTCAGGAAGGCCATGAAGCTGATCAGGTACATGACACCCGCGCGCGCCGCCTGACCCGACAGTTGCCCGATGAGAATGGGGCCGCCGATTTCGCGCGCCGATTCCGCGCCCGTGACGAGCCGCCCGACAAACCTCAGGATAAGCCACGTTAACTCGAACGTCTGGCGCGTGCCGGCAACGAACGACCCCCCCAGCCCCAAAGCGCGGCCGGCGTTGATCGTATCGTGGTACACCCCAATCTGTCCGTAAACGAGGGAATCGCCGCTGACCGAGTCGACCATAACAGCCCGCTCGATCCGGCTCAACAACTCGATTTCCTGGTCATCCCGCAGCACGCCCAAGGTGACTTCCTCGCCGGGCCGCTGGCTCACATGGCCACGGAACTCGATCCACATGTCTACTTCCTGGCCGTCCACCGCGGTGACCAGGTCACCGGCAAGCACGCCGGCTTCCTCAGCCGGGCTGCCTTCCACCACCGCGCCGATCAGCGGTACCCAAGACCGATAGTAGTTGATTCCGGCGTAGGCGAAGATCGCGAACAGGAAGTTCATGACCACGCCGGCCGAAATGACCACGGACCGCACCGCCACCGATTTCGATTCGAAGCGCCGCTCGGGAGGGACCTCCAGGTCCGACTTACCGCCTTCCAGCGCCTCGAGCGCCTCATCCTCACCCATGCCCGCCATCTTCACGTAGCCGCCGAGCGGAAGTGCTGAGATGACGTACTCCGTCTCGCCCACCGTGAACCCCCACACCCTGGGTCCGAGGCCGATGGAGAAGCGTGGAACCGCGATCCCGGCAAGCTTGGCCGTGATGAAGTGGCCCAGCTCGTGGATCAGGATCAGCACGCCCAGTACGATGATGAATGCGATGATCGAGTTCATTTATGCCAACCGAGGTGCCTTGTTTCCGCCTTCATCGACTCTGGCGCGCGCCGCCTCTCGCGCCCACTGGTCAACGCGCCGCACAACCTCCAGCTCCGTCACATCTTCCACCTCGTGCGCGTCGAGTACCCCACGAATCACTTCAGGGATCCCTGTGAACCGGAGCCGCTCCTGCAAGAACGCGGCTACGGCCTCTTCGCTGGCGGCATTGAATGCGGCCGGCGCCGTACCGCCCCGCAGCGCCGCCTCGCGCCCCAGCTCGAACGCAGGAAACCGACCTTTGGGCACCGACTCGAAGTTCAGCGAGCCGATCTCGGCGAGATCGAGCGATGGCCCGTCGACCTCGATCCTCTCCGGGTAGCCCAGCGCGTAGAGCACCGGTAACGCCATCGTCGGGTATCCCAGCTGAGCGAGCACGGATCCGTCCCGGAACTCGACGAGCGAGTGGACGATAGACTGGGGATGAATCACGACCGCCACCTGCTCGTACTCGAGCCCGAACAGGAAATGGGCCTCGACAACCTCCAGAGCCTTGTTCACCAAAGTGGCAGAGTCGATAGTGATCTTCGCCCCCATGTTCCAGGTCGGGTGACGGAGCGCCTCATCCGGCGTTACCGCTACCAGATCCAACGGATCCCGGTCCCGAAAAGGTCCGCCGGATGCGGTGAGGACCACGCGCCGCACGCTTTCCGGGGCGGCGCCCTCCAAGCACTGAAAGACAGCGCTGTGCTCGCTGTCAACCGGTATCAACTCGCCGCCCCCCTGCTCAAGCGCCTGCATGACCAGCGGCCCGCCGACCACTAGCGACTCCTTGTTCGCCAGCGCCAGGCGCTTCCCGCCCTCCAGCGCCAGCAGGGATGGCTCGAGGCCGGCTGCGCCGACCAGCCCGTTCACCACGATCTCGGCATCGCGGTGCGCAGCAGCCTCCAGCACCGCGTCCCATCCCGCGGCCAGCCTGGTGCTCGACAGCCCGCCGGCCGGCGCTGAACCGTCGGCCAGCACCGCCAGCTCCGGCCTGAACCGGTCGACCTGCTCGAGCAGCGCATCGGCGTTCCGGTTCGCCGTCAACGCTACCACGCGGTAGCGGTCCGGGAAGGCGCTGATTACCTCCAGCGTCGTCTTGCCGATGGAGCCGGTCGAACCCAGAATCGCAACGGTTCGCGCGCCCATTACACTCCTACGATCCCGAGGTAAGCATAGGCGAACGGAAAAACGAAAAGCAACGAATCGAGCCGGTCAAGTATCCCGCCGTGCCCGGGCAAGAGGCCGGAGCTGTCCTTTACGCCGCACTCACGTTTGAACCGCGACTCGAAAAGATCGCCGGCCTGTCCCGCCACGGCCAGGACCGCTCCCAGGCCAAGCAGCTCGCCGGCGCTCATCGTCCACGGCACAATCGACCGTGTGAGCGCGGCGTACAGTAGGGCGCCGCCCGCCGTGGCGATGAACCCAGCGATCGCCCCCTCCCACGTCTTCTTGGGGCTGATCACCGGCGCCATCTTGTGCCGCCCGATCGCCTTCCCCACAGAGTAGGCGGCGGTATCGCCGAGCCAGGTGATCGCCACCGGTAGCATCAGCACGGCGGCCCCGGCGAGCCCCGGTGCTGCTCCACCCTCCGCCCTCAACCAGAGCGCGAAGGCGAGGGTCACCCCGGTGTACAGCGCGCCGAACACGCTGGCCATTACCATCGCCCCGGGCCGCGCCTCCGCCGCAGCCGCCATCGCCAGCGTCGCCGCCACGACCAGGGTGACGACGGTGGCCCACACCATGAACGTTCCTGGGGAAAGCGCGGCGGCCAGTAGCACATACGCCGCCGCCAGGGCGGCCGCCACCGGCGGCACCGCGGGCACTCCGCTCTCACGGTACAAGGCGGCAAACTCCCAGGCCGCGGCCGACGCCAGCAGCACCAGAAAACCGGCCAGAGGGTAGCCGCCCAGGAAGACCAGCCCGACAGCGACCGGTATGCCGATGAGCGCGACGCCCACGCGCTTCGTGAGTTCGCCGCCGGAACGCGCCATCACGTTACCTTGCCGAACCTGCGTTCCCGTCTCTGGTAGTCGAGAATCGCTTCGAAGAGTTGCTCGCGGGTGAAGTCCGGCCAGAGCACCGGCGTCGTGTACAGCTCGGCATAGGCAAGTTGCCACAACAGGAAGTTCGAGATCCGATACTCCCCAGAGGTCCGAATCATCAAGTCGGGATCGGGCCAGGGAGCCGTGTAGAGTTCCGCAGCGAACGCCGCTTCGTCGATCGCCGCCACCTCCAGTTCGCCGGTAGCGATGCGCTCACCGAGCCTGCGTGCCGCCCGCACGATCTCGCCTCGGCTACCGTAGCTGATCGCCAGCACGAGTTGCAGCTGCTCGCCGCCGCGGGTCGAATCGAGGATCATATCGATCGCCCCGCGCTCCGCCGCGCTGAAGCGGTCGATGTCGCCCACCACATGGACCTCGACGCCGTTGTCGACAAGGTCCTGCACCTCCGACTTGGCATAGCCCTTCAGCAGCGACATCAGGAAGGCGACCTCACGCCTCGGTCGCTGCCAGTTCTCCTGTGAGAACGCATACAGCGTAACCACTTCGACGCCCGCCTCGATCGCGCCTTCCACCACATCACGCACGGACCTCATCCCCGCCCGGTGACCCTCACGGCGGGGCAGCCCCCGCTCGTTCGCCCACCGGCCGTTACCGTCCATTATGATCGCAACGTGCCTGGGCACGCCGCTCCCATTCTCTCTTATTCGCTGGAGAAGCTCAGAAGGCATTGACCCCTACTGCGTCGGCGGCCGGTTCTGCGGACGGAGACGACGCTCCGGCTAGACCTCGAGTACCTCCGCCTCTTTGACTTTCAGAAGAGCTTCGACTTTCTCCCCGTACTCGTCGGTCAACTTCTGCACCTCTTCGAGCACGCGATGTCCCTCGTCCTCGGGCATCTCGCCGTCCTTTATCTTGGCCTTGATATCGTCGTTCGCTGCCCGGCGAGCGGCACGGAGAGAGACGCGACCTTCCTCGGCCATCTTGTGCAGAATCTTGACGAGCTCCTGGCGGCGTTCCTCGTTGAGGGGTGGAATGGGTACGTGAATGACGGACCCATCGTTGGAGGGATTCAGCCCCAGATCCGAGCTCTGTATGGCCTTCTCGATCACGCCCATCAGGTTCTTGTCCCAAGGCTGCACCACCAAGAGGCGCGGTTCCGGGGCGCTGATCGTGGCCAGTTGCTCGAGCGGCATGTGCGTCTCGTAGGCCTCGACTCGCACGTGCTCCAAAAGCGCCGGCGACGCCTTGCCGGTTCGAACCGATGCGAACTCCCGTCTCACCGCCTCGAGGGAACTCTCCATCCGAGCCTGGGTTTCCTTCAGCGACGTCATGACCTCACCTCCCCGGAAATAAGCGTGCCGACCTGCTCGCCGCGAGCCGCCGCCAGTATGGCGCCCGGCCGCTCGATGTTCAGCACAACCACAGGCAGGTTGTTGTCCTTACACAGCGAGATAGCCGTGGCGTCCATCACCCCTAGCTCTCGCGTCATGACCTCCAGAAACGATATCTCCGGTATCAGCTCGGCGCTCGGCTCGGCCATCGGGTCGGCCGAGTATACGCCTTCGACCTTGGTGGCCTTGACGATCAACTCGGCATCCATCTCGATCGCCCGCAGCACCGCGGCCGTGTCAGTCGAAAAGTACGGGTTGCCGGTGCCGGCTGCAAAGAGGACAACCCGTCCCTTCTCGAGGTGGCGTAGCGCCCGCCTACGAATGTAAGGCTCGGCCAGTTGCTCCATCCGGATGGCCGTCAGCACGCGGTTCTCCACGCCCTTCTTCTCCAGCATGTCCTGGACGGCGAGTGCGTTGATCACCGTGGCCAGCATGCCCATGTAATCGGCGGACACCCTGTCCATCCCACCTTCCGCCGCCGCCGCGCCGCGCACGATATTGCCGCCGCCCACGACCAGCCCAAGCGCTACGCCGGCCTCTTTGACGGCCCTTATCTCGTCGGTCAGGCGATCGATCGCGGGAAGCGAGATGCCGAACCCATCGCTGCCCGCCAGCGATTCGCCTGACAACTTCAGCAGAATTCGCCTATAGTGCAGCTTCGATCCTGATGCCACCTATTCGCCCACCTTGAAGCGCACGAACTGGCAGACGGCGATCTTCTCGCCGAGCTGCGCCTGCGTATCCGATATCCGGTCGGCTACCGTGACCTCGGGGTCCTTCACGTACTTCTGCTCCAGAAGCGTGCACTCCTCGAAGAACTTGCGCAGCTTGCCTTCCACGATCTTGTCCGCAACGTGCTCGGGCTTGCCCTGCTCGACTACCTGGGCGAGGAAGATGGAGCGCTCGCGCTCGACGATCTCCTCGGGCACATCCTCGCGGGCCACCGCAATCGGGTCGGCCGCTGCAATGTGCATTGCCAGGTCGCGGGCGAGTCCCTGGAACTGCTCCGTCCGCGCGACGAAGTCGGTCTCGCAGTTCAGTTCCACGAGCACGCCGACCTTGTGCGAGTGGTGTATGTATGACTCTACGACACCTTCTCGAGCCTCTTTGCCTACACGCTTCTCCGCGGAAGCTGCTCCCTTCTTGCGCAGCCACTCGACGGCGGCTTCCATGTCGCCGCCCGTTTCTTGAAGCGCGCGCTTGCAGTCCATCATTCCAGCGCCGGTGCGCTCTCTCAGCTGCTTTACGTCTGCTGCCTTTATCTCACTCATCTTCGGTTCGGTCAAGGTTCAGCATTCCAAAAAAGCGGGCCACCGAAGTGGCCCCGCCAGCGATCATGCTTCGCCGGTGTCCTCACCGGTGAGTTCCTCCGACTCTTCCGACCCCTCCGCTCCTCCCCCCTCGTAATCCTCTGCCGGGCTCTCTAGCTCGCCGGCTTCGGCTTCACCGGGTGGGCGGTGGGCCGCGATGACCTCGGGGCGAGGCCGCCTGCGCTTGCGCGATCGCCTACCGCCGCCCTCGCGCTCGCTGACCGCGCCCACGGCCGCGTCGCTCGAATAGGTGAAGACCTCCTCCTCTTCTTCGGATGCCGCTGCCTTCCGCAGCTCCTCGGGCACCTCCGCCATGGCCGCCTCAACGGTATCGGCGATCTCCTTCGTGATCAGCGAGACCGAGCGGATCGCGTCATCGTTGCCGGCGATCGGCACCGTCAGCAGATCGGGATCGGCGTTCGTGTCGGCGATCGCGACGACCGGGATGCCCAGCTTGTTCGCTTCCGCAATAGCGATCGCTTCCCTGCGGGCGTCCACGACGAAGAGGCAGCCCGGTACCCGGGTCATGTCCTTGATCCCGGAAAGGTAGCGGTCGAGCTTCTCGCGCTCCCTGTCCAGCAGAAGACGCTCCTTCTTGGTGTAGAATTCGAACGCGCCTTCCTCGGCGCCGCGCTCCAACTCCTTGAGCCGCCGGATATTCTTCTTGATCGTCTGGTAGTTGGTTAGCATGCCGCCCAGCCAACGCACCGTCACGTAGAATGCTCCGCAGCGCTCCGCCTCGCCTCGCACGGTGTCACTGAGCTGTCCCTTCGTACAGACGAAAAGAACGGAGTCGCCACGGTGGACGACTTCGCGGATCAGATCCTTGGCCCGCTCGATCTCACGGAGTGTCTTTCTGAGATCGATGATGTAGATGCCGCCACGCTCGGCGAATATGTAGCGGCGCATCTTCGGGTTCCAGCGACGGGTCTGGTGACCGAAATGAACCCCTGCTTGTAGAAGATCTTCGAGTCCTACTGCCATATGCTCTCTATCCTGGCTGGTGCTCGGCTATCGCTTGCTGAACTGGAAGCGCTTCCGGGCCTTCGGCTGACCATACTTTTTACGCTCCACGCGACGCGGGTCGCGCGTGAGCAGCCCTTCGCGACGCAATGTCGTACGGCGGTCCTCATCCTCGACCAGCAGGGCACGGGCGACTCCGAGCTGGATGGCGCCCGCCTGGCCTGTCAGGCCTCCGCCGCGCACGTTGACGGTCACGTCGTACTCGCCGACCGTCTCGGTGGCCTGGAACGGTTTCTCGAGGATCGTCTGATAGGCACTGCGCGGGAAGTAATCGGAGATCGAGCGGCCGTTGATCTGCCATTCACCGTTCCCCCGCTTGAGGTAAACGCGAGCGACCGACGTCTTCCTACGACCCACCGCGTGGACTCGCCCGTCTTCTAGCTTTTTTCCGACCATGCTCCGACCTATTAGCGCGTCGTTAACTCTTGACCTTCAATGGTTGAGTCTCGAGACCTTGGTGCGGGTGCTCGGGCCCCGCATAGACGCGGAGCTTCTTCAGCATCTGGCGCCCCAGGGTCGTCTTAGGCAGCATGCCCTGTACCGCCCGCTTGATCACCCACTCCGGGCGACGCTCCTGCATCCGCTTGAATGGAATGAGCTTGGCACCGCCGATGTAACCACTGTGGCGGAAGTAGACCTTCTGCTCGGCCTTCTTCCCGGTCAGGCGGACGCGTTCCGCGTTGACCACGATCACGCCGTCACCGCAGTCTACGTGGGGAGTGTAGATCGGTTTGTGCTTACCGCGAAGGACCTTTGCCACCTCGGCGGCCAAGCGGCCCAGCACAACACCGTCGGCGTCCACAAAGTACCACTGCCGGGTGAGCTCCTCGGGCTTCGCCACCGGGGTCTTCATCGAATTCGTCAGCAGTCCTGCCATCTTGTCGTCAGATTAGCACCGGTTCCGCGCCGGCGCGGATCTCCGTAGCGGGGTCCACCGCTTTTTGGAACAGCGTGGTAGGATATCCGGAGAATGTTGCTATGTCAAGGAAGATCGGGCCTTCCGAGGCCCGGCGGCTAGCCGAGAAAGCTCTCCAGGGACCGGGCTCGGGAGACGTGGCGGAGGCGAGCCAGAGCCCGCTCTTTGATCTGGCGGACCCGCTCGCGGGTGACTCCCAACTGCTGCCCAATCTCCTCCAGGGTCATGGCCTCTTCACCGTCCAGGCCGTAATAGAGGCGCAGGATTTTGGCCTCTCTGGGCTTGAGGGTCGAGAGGGCGGCTTCGACGTTGATCTTCAGCGCCTTCTCGAACGCCTGCTGCTCGGGGCCCGGGCGGACGTCATCGGGTAGGTAATCGAGGAGCTTGTTATCCTCACCGGGGACGAGAGGGGCATCGAGAGACAGGTGGGCCATCGCGATGGACATCGTCTTGTAGAGCTCTTCGGCATCGACCTCGAGACCCTCGGCCAGTTCGCCCACCGTTGGCTCGCGCCCCAGCTCCTGGACGAGAGCGCTGGAGCGCTTACCGATCCGGTGCAGCTCACCAGCTCGGTTGAGCGGCACGCGCACGATCCGCGATTGCTCCGCCAGCGCCTGCAGGATTGCCTGGCGGATCCACCAGACGGCGTAGCTAATGAACTTGACCCCGCGCGTCTCGTCGAACTTCTCGGCGGCGCGGATCAATCCCAGGTTGCCCTCGTTGATCAGATCAGCGAGTGCAACGCCCTGGTTCTGGTACTTCTTCGCGATGGAGACGACGAAGCGGAGGTTCGAGTTGACCAGCTTCTCCAGGGCCTCCCGGTCGCCGCGCCGGATCTTGCGCGCCAAGACCGCCTCCTCATCCCGGTCGATGAGGGGGTAGGCGCTGATTTCCCTCAGATACTGGTCCAGGGAGCCCGGAGGCGTGGCAGCACGGTGGGCAGGCTCAAACGCCGGGAGAAACCGCATCGGCTCGTCGCGACGGTCGTCCGAGTCTCCGCCGTCAGGTGTGTGCTGCTCCCCTTCTCGACTCAATCGCGAAACTCCGCCCCTCGATTGGGACTCAAGCGGTCACCGTAGACTAACGCCTAGCGGTCTATCGAACCAGGTCACCCACCCGGCTCCATCTGACTTCGGTCAGCCACGGCAGCGGCCGCAGCTTGCTGCGATCGAACGAATAGTAGATGAACAAAGGCCGCCCTTTGATCAAACCTCGATCGACGAAGCCCCAATAACGAGAGTCCTGCGAGTTATCGCGATTGTCGCCCATGACGAAGTACT
>JBDHHM010000002.1:0-32789 GCA_039589355.1 Gemmatimonadota bacterium
GCGACAACGATGTGTCCGAGCACCAGCTTGATCTTGTCCGATTCGAACCGGTAGTGCGGCTCCGGCAGGTCACACGAGGTGAAGTGGCCTTCTTCCACCCACAGCGTGTCACTGCCCTCGAGAGTGAAATCGCCCTCGACGTTCCAGACCTCCCAGCGCGTTCGTCCCCCGACGACGGTACCGATCTTGGTCCCGGTGTGATAGAAGAAGGGGCCCTCCTCGCTGTCTACCTCTTCACCCTTGTTATTGATCAGCTTGGATTTGCCGAAGGCTATGATGTACTGGGTCTCGCCGTCGAAGATGATCGAGTCGGCGTAGAGGTTCTCGTTTTCTTGCACGCGCTCGATATGCGCCCTCTGATTGACATGGATCTTCTGCTCGCCCGTGAAGAACTGCAGCGTGTCCCCGCGATAGATCACGGGGCGGTAGCCGGGCCGCTCCATGAGCGCCCGCATCACCGAATCGGGATCGGGGAATGGCTCGCCGGGCTCGGGTAGCGAGTCGGCGGCGACGGTATCTTGGGGAGCTTCCTCCGGGTCGGGCACCCTCTCCGGATCCCTGGCCCGGGTCGTATCCTGCCTCGCACGGGTCGTGTCCTGCACGGAAGGCGCCGGCGGCAGGGGCGCGGCCAGCAGATCGGGGACGGATGTGGGCAGGCCAGCCAGCGCGACCGCCGTGAGGGCGACCAGCGCCCGCCTCAGGGCGGGATCAATCGGCGATCGCTTGCGGGCTACTACGTCCCGTAAGTCGCCGGCGATCCACGAGGGCGACGAGGAGGACCGAGATCTCATACAAAACAAGCAGCGGCACCATCATCATCAACATCGTGCCGACGTCGGCCGGTGTCAGAAGCGCCGAGAGCAGCGAGACGGCGACGATCGCGTGGCGCCGGAACTTTCTAAGGGTGCCGGCATCGATCAGACCCAGCATCGACAGCATCAAGGCCACGAGCGGCAACTCGAATATTATGCCGAACGCCAGAATCAACCTCGTAGCGAAGCGCAGATACTCGCCAATAGTGATGATGGGAGCTAGCGCCTGTGTCTGGAAGCCGAGCAGGAACTGCAGGGCGAGGGGGAGGACCAGGAAGTAGGCCATCGCAACGCCTAGCAGGAATAGCAGAAAGCCCCCGATGACTGCCGGTACCACAGCCTTTTTCTCATGCTCGAACAGAGCCGGCGCCAGGAAGCCCCAGATGTGGTATATGAGGACCGGCGCCGACAGGATGATCCCCACAACGAACGACAGCTTCAGCGTAACAGCCATCGGTTCGGTGGGGCTGGTATAGAGGAGCATGCCCTCGGGAACCAGCGGCACGATGGGCCGTTTGAGCAGGCCGATGACATCTAGCTCTGTGATGATGAAGAAACCCGCCACGGAGAGCGCGAGCACCGTCACCCCCATCCAGATGAGGCGCGAGCGCAACTCATCGAGATGTTCGAGGAAGGGCATTTCGCCCGAGTCCTTTGCCCGCTTCACTGCTTCCTGTCCTTGCTCTTGGGCGGCTTCGGCGACGGTTCCTCCGCCAGAGCCGATTCGAGGAAGTCGAGCTGGGCAGCGTCATAGCCCTCGCGTTCGGCCAGCTCGCGGATCGTCTCCAGGTACTCCTCCGGATCCTGGAAGTTCGTGTAGACCGAGGCGAACCGTACATAGGCGACCTGGTCGAGGTCGCGCAGATGCTGCATCACGAGCTCGCCGATCTGCCAGCTTTCCACCTCGCCCGACTCACTGCGCTCGAGGCTCTCTTCGATCGCGTCGGCGATGTTCTCGATTTGCCGGAGCGTGACCGGGCGCTTGGTGCAGGCGACCTGGATGCCGCGGATCAGCTTGCTGCGATCGAATGGCTCGAAGCTGCCGTCCCGCTTCTTGACCGCAAGCGGTCGTTCCTCGACAACTTCGTAGGTGGTGAAGCGCGCATCACAGTTCTGACACTCGCGGCGGCGACGCACGGCGCGGCCCTCGCGACTGGTTCGCGAGTCAACAACCCGGTTCTTCGTGTGACCGCAGTATGGACAGCGCATTTGGGAAGGGATGGTCAGCCCGGCGGCCTGCCGAGCTCGCCACTAGCGGCAGCTCAGTCGCTCCGCCTGGTCGCGGGCCAGCCGGGACTCATCGCTCCTTGGATAACCAGCCATCACACGTTGGAAATACTCACAAGCCGTGTCTTTGTTTCCCTGGTCGACCTGGAGGAGTCCCGCTTTGTAGAGTGCCGTGGGTGCCGCACTCGAGTTGGGGTACAGCTCAACCACGCGGTTGTATTCACGAATCGCCCGCCCGGCATCGCCCTCTTCTCGGTAGGTCTCCGCAAGGTAGTACTGTACGTCGGGTGCCAGCTCGTCCGCAGGATAGTCCACCAGGAATTCCTGGAACCCGGTACGCGCGGTCTCGTAGGCCCCGCGACGGAATTGTTCGATCGCAGCCGAGTAGAGGGAGCGGGGCTCACCGCCCGCTCCCTGATCCAGCCCTAGGGCCGCCGCTTCGCCGACGCTATCGGGCGCGGCAAACTCCTCGGCCACAACCTGCCGATCCTGCTGGCGTTGCTCCATGCGCTCGCGCAGGCTGCCGAGCACGATCTGGCTCTGGCCCAGCAGTTCCTGGATCTCGACCAGCTGGCGCTCCATGTCGTCCAGCTGGTGCATGAGATCGCCGCGCACCGTGACGACGAGGGAGTGCTGATTCTCGAGCGCGTCGGAGACCGAGCGCTCCAGCTCGACGACGCTGGCGGCGACGGAATCCTGTCGTGCGCGGACGCTTGCCAAATCCTCGCGAATCCTGTCGACGTCCTTTTTCGAGGCACAGGCAGCGAGGCCCGTCACCGCGAAGACGAGGAGCGATTTAGCGGCGGCCTTCATGGAGACTACTCGTTCTTTAGTTACCGAGCTGGCCGTGGTCCGTGACTCTGAACTCGGCGCGACGGTTCTGCTCCCAAGCGTCCTCATTGGATGCACGCGCAGCCGGCCGCTCTTCGCCGTAGCTGATGGTCGCGAAGCGGCCCACATCGATGCCGTAACTCACCAGATAGCGGCGAACCGCTTCGGCACGGCGCTGGCCGAGCGCCAGGTTGTACTCGTTCGAGCCGCGCTCGTCGCAGTGACCCTCGATGCGCAGATCGACGCCGGGGTACTCGCGGAGGACGGCGACCTTACGCTGCAAGACCTGTTCAGCGTCGGGCCGGACATCGGATTTGTCGAAGTCGAAGTGAACGCGCTCGGCGATGACCGCCAACACGCGATTACGCTCGGCCTCAGCGCGACGCCGTTCTTCCTCCTCGCGGCGCCGTTGTGCTTCCGCCTCTCTGCGCGCGCGCTCCGCCGCTTCGTCCACGGTGGGCTCTTGGACCTGAGGCTCGGGCTCGGGCTCGGGCTGTGGTTCGGGCTCGGCGGCACCGCCGCCACAAGCCACCATCACGGCCGCCAGGGCCAGGGCCCCCAACCATCCCACTGACTTCTTCCAGCTGCTAGCCATAATACCACTCCCTAGTGGGTATTGCTCTCGGAGCCGACAGCCGCTCCGCCTGTGAGGTGAGAGGGTGAATCTAAGCGGCCGGACCAGTCAGGCAAGCGGGCACCGGCGGCGGTCACGACCCTGCGGATCCGGCCGCTCACGACGTCCAGTACCCAGAGGCCGGTGGCACCGTCTCGGGTCGATGCGAAGACTATGTGCCTGCCGTCCGGCGCCCAGCTCGGGTCCTCGTTACGTCCCCGTTGAGTGAGCTGTCGCAACCCGCGGCTGTCGGGTGCGACCGTGAATATCTGCGGCGTGCCGCCTACCCAGCCGTGGAACGCGATGCGGTCACCGGTGGGCGACCAATCGGGCCCGGCGTTGTGGACGCTGCGGTCGTAGATGTAGGGTGTGATCAACTCTGCCGAGCCGTCATCCAGGTCTTTGACGAATATGTGCAGCTGCCCGAGCCGATCGGAGTTGAAGGCGAAGCGGCGACCGTCGGGTGCGAAGGTAGGTGACAGCGAGTTCGCGTAACGGGCGAAGGTAGCGCGTTCCGGGCAGCAGCTTCGTACCAGGTCGTAGGTATAGACTTCCGTCCGTCCGTTGATGGTGGCGGCGAACCCGAGGTGGGTGCCGTCGGGCATATAGGTCGGCGTTAGGTCCATACCGGGCAGGTCGACCCTCACCGTCGACCGTCCGGCATCCAGATCGATCTCGTAGATCGCCGGATCGTCGTCCTTGTAGGTCATGTAGGCGATCCGATCACCGGCCGGCGACCAGGCGGGAGAAAGAGCTATCGAGCTATCGCTCGACATAACCCGCGCCCCGAAGCCGTCGCTGTCGACGACGTAGATCTCCGATCCGCCCGGTCCCTGAGCGACAAAAGCGATGCGGGTAGCGGCGATTCCCGTGCCGCTCGTCGCCCAGCGGAGCACCTCGTCGGCGGCGGCGTGGAGTGCGTAGCGGAACTGCGGGTGCCGGAGCGGCGGAAGCTCGAAGGCACGTACCTCCTGCAGCAGTCTATAAACGACATCGTGCAGGGACAGTCTTAAGACCGGCTCATCCGGCGTTCCTTCGACGGCGCCGACGACGAGCCAGACGGCGCCCAGCTCGTCCCAAAGCCCGTAGTTGACCGGTCCCTCGACCGGGACATCCTCGGCGACCGGCATCACCTGGAACCGATCGCTGTAATCGAGGTCGCGAAGAATCATGCGGCGCGCCGTGTCGGCCAGCTCACGGAGACCGTCGGGCGCCGGAATCAGCGGCATGACGAGGCCGGGCCGGTAGGACGGCTGATAGACTATGCCAAGCCGCACGTCGGTAGGGATGCTGTCACGGACCGGAACCTGCGCCGTGGCGACCGTCGGTATTAAGGCGAGCGCCGCCACCAGGACCGACACTGTCTTGGCGAGTATATGGCTCAAGCGCTTCATGTCGTCGCAGTCGATTGGGCCGCCGATGTTCGGTTGTCCATGTAACTAGTACTGTGACGGGTCGAAGAAGAACGAGACCCGCAGCTCGTCAGCCGGGTAGCCCTCGGGCAACGCCCCGAAAACGCCGCGGCGGGCGGCCGCCTCGATGGCGCCGCGCGCCTCCAGATCGAACGCGGGGTTACCCGACCTCCGCACCCAGGCAATGTCGGTGATCGAACCGTCTCTCAAGATCGTAAATGCGAGCTCCGTCCGCAGCTGCGGATTGCCCGTTGGCGGCCTCCAGTGTCGCTTTATCTGCAAGATAATGTTCGCCGCGTATTCGGGATACGGAAACGGGGCGCCTTCGAGGCGTACCGGCACCTCGGCGCCTTCCGGGGACTGCTCCGCCGTAGCCGCCGGGCGCTCCTCCACGACGGGCTCCGCTTCCTCTTGCTCAGTGCCCTCCTCCGGCTCGGCCTCGACCGGTGCCGGTACCTGTTGTGGCTCAGCCTGCGGCTCGGGCTGCCTGTCCAGCGGTCGCACTTCGGGCTCCTCGCTGGGGGCGGAGCGCTGCGGCTCGGGTACCGGGACGGTGCGGACCGGCGCGGGGCGCGGCACGGACACGAGCTCCACCTGGTAAACCTGAGGCGGGTCCGGCAGGTCGATGCGATGGGCGCCC
The DNA here is from genome assembly GCA_039589355.1 of Gemmatimonadota bacterium. Classification (GTDB taxonomy): domain Bacteria; phylum Gemmatimonadota; class Gemmatimonadetes; order Palauibacterales; family KS3-K002. The sequence goes on from JBDHHM010000002.1 coordinate 5,536, forward strand.
CAGACCATGAATACCAGAGCGACGGCATGGAGGCTCATCGACCCCACCACCGCACCGGGCGGCAGCCCCTCGCCGGCGCCGCGCGTCTCGCGGCGCACCATCAGCCGGGCCATCGAGTCAGCGCCTCCTCTGCGCCTCGAGTTCTGCCACAAGTCCCACCGCGGTGATGTCCGCGGCCTTGAGCGCGGCGATCACCTTGAGCACGACCCCGAAATTGGCCCGCTCATCGCCCCGCACGTAGACCGGCGGACTGCCCCTCTGGTTCCACACATCTCGGATCACCGCTTTGAACTCGTCGAGAGAGACAGTGGCATCGCCGATGTAAATGACACCCTCGTGGTCGATCGAAACGACGATCGCCTCGCTCGCGGGCAGCGGTGCGACCTCCGCCTGCGGCAATTGTACCTCCACGCCGCCCTGCAGTATCGGCGCGGTGATCATGAATATGACCAGCAGTGTGAAGGCGACATCGACGAGGTTGATCAGGTTGATGTCCGCCGTGAGCGGCGGCGACCGATCCTCATAGAGCCCGCCGTTACGAGCCATCAGATCTTGCCCTCCCGCGCCAGCGCGCCTATGAACTCATGGGCGAACCCCTGTAGCTCACCGGCGAAAAGTCCGAGGCGACTGGCGAAATGGTTGTAGCCGATCACCGCGGGGATCGCCACGCCGAGTCCCGTGACAGTTGTGATCAACGCCTCGGCGATCCCGGGCGCGACGGCCGTGATGTTCGCGGTTCCCATAGCCGAGATCCCGACGAACGCGTCCATCACACCGACGACCGTGCCCATCAGCCCGAGCAGCGGGCTCACCGTAGCGATGATCGCCAGCCAGGGGAGCCCGTGCGCCATCGCATCCCGCTCCCCGACCTGCTCCTTCTCCATCACCAATCTGAGCGTCTCCACCTGGGCGGCCGAGAGGCCGGAGCTTTCGCCGCGCGGACGCAGGCCGGTGAAAAAGTTCATCCCGTGCCGGAAGACGCGCAGATACGGGGAATCGGGGAGTGTTATGACCGCTTTGTAGGCCTCGTCGAGGTGCTGAGCCTTGGAAACCTGACTCAGAAACTCCTCTTCGAGCACGCGGATCCTGCGAAACTGAATCCACTTCCAGATGATCAGGATCCACGACGCCAACGAGAACGCAAGAAGCACGGCGAGGATCACCCGGGTCGTGATCGTCGCTGTAGCGACCATGTCCCAGGCATTCGCCGGTAAGGGAGCCTGGAACGCCAAGACCGTCGCGAACACGCTCATTCGTCTTTTCCGGCGATCCACCGATAGGTGCGCCGCAAGCCATCGGATAGGTCCACCGCCGCCTCCCAGCCAAGTGCCCTCAGCCTGTCGTTGACCAGACTGTTCCAATCCAGCTCGCCGGGCCGCGCAGGCGCCCGCTCCACCGGGACCTCTCGTCCGGCGGCGGCCATTAGCGCTGCGGCGAGCTCGTTCACGCTCGTCTCCCGTCCGGTCCCGACGTTGAAGGCGCGATCGTCCAGCCCTGTGCCGTCGTCGAGCTCGGCCTCCGACACGATCATGTTGGCCCCTACCACGTCGCCAACGTACACGTAGTCACGGGTCTGCTCACCGCTACCGAAGACGGTGAGCGGCTCGCCGGCGATCAATCGGTTGCAGAATATGGCCACGACACCCGCTTCGCCGTGAGGATCCTGGCGCGGCCCGTACACATTCGAGTAGCGGAGCGCCACATAGTCGAGGCCGTGCAGCAGTCGGTAACAACGCAGGTAGTATTCGCTCACCAGCTTGCTGACCCCGTAGGGTGATTCCGGCTTCTTGGGTGCGCTCTCGGGGATCGGGCGGCTGTCGGCGTCGCCGTAAACGACACCGCCCGACGAGATGAGCACGAGCCTGCGGCTGCGCCACTCGCGGGCCGCTTCCAGGAGGTTGAGCAGCCCCAGGATGTTAACCTCGGCGTCGTACCGTGGGCGCTCGACCGAGAGGCGGACGTCGATTTGAGCTGCGTGATGGTTTATGAGCTCGAAGCCACCCTTTCGATCGAACAGCTCGTGGAGCCCATCGTCCCGCACGTCGAGCTCGACGAAGTCGACGCCATCCGGGATGTTCTCTCGTTTCCCCGATGAGAGATTGTCGACCACCGTCACCGACCAACCGCGCGCGAGATACGCATCGGCCACGTGTGAACCGATGAAGCCGGCGCCACCGGTGACGAGGGCCGTCTTACTCTGAGGTTTTCTTCCCGACTGCATCCTCTTCCTCGATCCCGAAAAGATACCTCGCCGCTTCCAGGATGTCGTGTTCTCGACCGTCCTCCGCCGCCGCGCGCATGCGCGCCGTCGGCTGATGGAGGACCTTCCGCAACAGATCGCGTGTCAGCCGCTCGACGCGCTGCTGGTCCGGTTCTGAGAGGTGACCGAGCTGGGCGAGCGCCCGACCGAGCTCCGACTGCCGCGTGTCTTCGGCCCGCTCCCGCAACTGCCGAATGAAGGGAACGGCCTGTAGGCCGGAATACCAGCGCCAGAACTTGTCGACCTCGGTCTCGACGATAGCTTCGGCCTTCGGCACCTCGGCCCTGCGGCGTTCTTGGTTGGCGGTGACGATGCCTTGCAAGTCATCGATGCTGTAGAGGAACACGTTCGGCAGCTCGCCGATCTCGGGCTGTACGTCGCGCGGCATTGCGATATCGACTATAAAGAGCGGCGATTTGAGCTTGCGCGGCATGCGGCGCCGGAAGTCCTCCAGTGTGATCATCGGGTGGGGCGCCGCGGTGGAGGTGATGACGATGTCCATCTGCGGGAGTCCCTCCCAGAGATCGGAGAACGCTACCGCGGACCCGCCGAACTGTTCTGCCACTTTCTGGGCGCGGACCATGTTGCGGCTCGCCACCATGATGCTCGACACACCCTCGTCCACGAGGCACTTGAGGGTGAGCTCTCCCATGTCGCCGGCTCCGATCACCATGCCGCGCCGCCCGCGCAGCGAACCGAAGATCTTGCGGGCCAACTCCACCGCCGCCGAAGGTATCGAAGCCGCCCCTTCGGAGAGACGCGTCTCGTTGCGCACGCGGCCACCGACCGACAACGCGCTCTGGAACAGGCGGTTAAAGACGGCGCGGACCGCCTGTCGCTGGCCGGTCAGGCTGCGGGCGATCTCGTACGCCTCGCGGACCTGCCCCTGTACCTGGACCTCACCGAGCACCATCGAGTCGAGGCCGGAGGCGACTCGGAAAAGGTGCTGCACGGCCTCGGGGCCACGCCGGACGTAGATGTAGCGCTCGGCAGGCCTGGGAAGCTCGCCGGCCTGAGCGACGAGCGTATCGATGACGCGAGCGATGGCTATGTCGGGATCGGTGACGTGGAGATAGAACTCGGTGCGATTGCAGGTCGAGATCAACGCCGCCTCCGACACACCCCTGCCGTCGAGGATATGGCTAAGCGCGTCGGTCATCTCGGTAGAGGCGAACGCGAACTTCTCCCGTACCTCGACTGGCGCCGTTCGGTGGTTCAGCCCGATTACTGCGAACGGCATTACGCGACCTCTGGTCCGTTCTCGACCGGTTTCATCGTGGACACGGCTCCGGCCTCCTTCGCTTCGCGCCTCGCTACAGGAAGAACTGCGTCTCCGGGATAATCATTCTGGCCACGAGATATGCCACAAATACCACAGCGAATCCCACAACGTTCCATGCCGCAGCCTGGCGCGGGGTCCGCACACGGCTGAACCGTATCCAGATTGCCAACAGAATCGCCAGCCAGGCCAGGACGCCCCAGATGACCTTGGGATCCGACCAGCGGAACCCACCCTCGAAGCGAATCGTCCATGCCCAGCCGATGGCGATAGCCAGAGTCATGGTGCAGAAGCTTGTGATGAGAGCCCACTCGGCCAGCCTATCGAGCGTTTCGAGCGGCGGGAAGAACTCGAAGACGGCACCCAATTGTTTGTGCTTGAGCTGGCGGAACTGAAGCAGGTACATCAGCGCGGCTGCCGCCGACACGAGCCAGCCAGCGTACCCGATGAAGCCGGCGGAGATATGGATCACGAGCCACGTGCCACGAAACGCGAGGACCGAGCCCGTCGGCTCGATTCCGACGACCATAGCCATAGCGAGGAGGAGCGTAGCGACAGGGGCAAGGAAGAGGCCGAGTGGCCGGGCGGAGCTGAAGCGCGCGAGGCCGGCGATGGCGAGGCCGACGAGCAGCGCCAGGCTGGCCAGAGAAGGTCCGAGCCCGACGAGCGGCGGCTCTCCGAACCTTGCCCAGTAGAGGCCGACGCCCAGCAGATGGCTCACCACGGCGAGATAAACGATGATGGCCACCAGGGCAGTCGCGCCCGAATGGGACTTGGCGAACCGCATCGTATATCTAACGGACGCGGCCAGATAGAGGACCGCAGCGATTGCGTAAGCCACTAGGTGCATGCGAGTGGGAATATACGAATCGAAAGGTCAGAAACTAGACCGGCCGGCTCTGGGAGCCGGCCGGTCGCGTGTCGCCGCGGCAGGCGACTTATGTGGGACTTCGGCCTAGGACGGCATTCTGGCAACCAGCCGCACCGGCAGGCCGACATCGACCGTGGGATGGCGCATGCTGAGCAGGCGGAGGGTCGCCGTCTGCTCGGTGACCCGCATCACGCGGCCCCTACCGATGAACTCTTCCGGCAGTCTCAACAACCCGTCCTGTGTCCGCCGGGGCGCCGCGTAAAGCTCGAACTCGTCGCCGACCTGAATGCCCTGTGTGCGTCCGACGTCGATGAACACGAAGTCCTCGGAGCTAGCGACTAGCTGAACGTCCATGAGCGCGATCAGCTCGCCGCCGGGCCCCGTCGACACGGGCTCAGCGTAGACACCCGGCTCGAGCCAGAACATCTCGGCCTCGATCGCGTGGTCGCCGAGCACGACGCGGTCGTACACCTCGACCAGGACGGCGACAGAAACGTCCTCATGCACTGCCGCGACGGTCGCCAACCCGGTCGGCCGGATCACGAAGCCCCACGGCCTTATGCGCCGCTCGACCCGGAACAGCAGCATACGGTCCCCGGGGTCCGGCGGTTCGCCGCCCGGATGGCTCATATAGAACCGACCGTACCTATGGATCGTAGTGAGCGGTGGTATGGCGAAACCGCGAGGTGCAGTCGGGTCGACAACTTCGCCGCTCGGGCCGAGCTCGGAGAGTGGCAAGAGCATACCGGCCCTGTAGAAGTCGGAACTGGTAACAGCGCTCGGCGGTACCGATGCGATGGGCTGGTAGGTCAGAGTCGTCTCCGCGATATCACGCTCGGCGAAGATCGTGGGCCGCTCCTCCACCTGGATCTGCTCCGGGACCTCCCCGACCTCCGGGGTAGGGATCTCCGGTGTGGGCACACGTTCGACGACCTCTTCGCCGGGTATCCTCTCCTCACCGGGAATCGGCGGGCGTACGACCTCGCCCGGTCCGGGGACCGTCAACTCCTCGGCCGGATAGATCCAGTGCGGGTCCTCAACGACGACGGTGTTGATCCTGTAGATCTCCGGCCACAGGAAGGGGTCGCTGAGATAGAACTCCGCCAGATCCCACAGGGTGTCCCCAACGCGGACGACGTGCACACGACGGCCCTCTTGGGGCGTCGTCTCTTCCTGAATTCCTTGAGCGTGTAGGGGGAGGGCTTCAGGCAGTAGCGCCGCTAGTGCAATTGCGGCAATGGACAAGAGGTGCTTAGAAGGGCAGGTCGTCACCCTCCTCCAGCGATTCCGCCGGGAAGTCATCATAGTCCTCACCCCTGTTGGTCGGCGTCCTCTGCATCTCGAGGGCGCCCTCTCCGCGGCCACCCAACATCACCATATCGTTGGCCACGATCTCGGTCGTGTAGCGCTTCTGGCCGTTCTGGTCTTCCCACTGGCGATACTGAATCCGCCCCTCGATGTAGACGCGGTCGCCCTTTTTCAGGTACTGCTCGACGATCTCGGCCAGCTTGTTCCAGGCGACGACCCGGTGCCACTGGGTTTCCTCCTGCATCTCGCCGCTCCGATTCTGCCAGCGGCGATTCGTCGCCACCGACAGCGTCGTGACACGGCTCCCCTGCGGCGTGGTGCGGACCTCCGGATCACTGCCCAGATTGCCGATAATGATCGCTTTGTTGACGCTGCGTGACATGGCTCCTCCACTGAGGCGGTTGGCGTCGGTACGGCCAAAACCTGACGCCAGCAAAGATTATACCCGCCCGTCAACTTATTGTCAACGCGTCGCTTGCTGGCCCCAGCTTACAGCAGAATCTACTCGCCGGGGCTCAGGTCGACGCACATGACACGGGCATCCTCGACCGGCGCTCGGTAGTAGCGCCGCCGCACACCGACAAGCAGGAATCCACGCCGCTCATACAGCTCCTGGGCGCCCCGGTTACTGGCGCGCACCTCGAGGTAGATCCGCCCCACCCCTCGCTCCCGGGCCTTCTCGAGCACCCAGTCGAGCAGGGTGCGGCCGAGGCCGCGGCGGCGCCAGCCGGAGGCCACGGCCAGGTTCCCCAGCTCGGCCTCCCGGAGGACGTACCATACCACCGCGTAGCCCACAACGTTCCCGTCGACGGCGGCGACCCAGAGGGAGGCATCATCGCGGCCGAGCAGGTTGGTGAAGCTGGCTCGACTCCAGGGCGTAGAGAACGCGGTGCACTCGATCTCCATCACCGAATCGAGGTCCGCTTCCTCCATGCGGCGAATGTCCGGCACCATAAGCCGTTCGGCCGTGCTCATCTCCGCTCCTGCTCCTCCGGAACCCGCCAATCACGGACGTAGAGCGGTTCCCACTCGCCCGGCTGCGGGACATGCCCCAGCTGCGGGTCAACCGAGCGCAGCCAGAGGAGGCTGGCGGCGCGGGGAACGCCCAGGTGCTCCGGGAGCACGACAGCACCGGCGAGGCCTTCGGCGATCCTCTCCCGGTAGGCGCTCGCCCCCTCGCCGACGAAGGCGGGCTTCAGATCGCGACGGGCCAGCTCGCCGAGGAGGTCGTCGAGCCGCCAGGCGGCAGGGGCCAGCCTCTCCGTGGCGCCCTGCATCGACATCTCGTAGCAGGCAGCGTAGACCTCCCCCCGGCGGGCGTCGAACGCTGCGCAGACGGGACCGCTCACGCCGGTCCCGGCAGCGAGAGCAAGAAGGCTGGAATACGCGAAGAGTGGCGTACCGCGGGCCATCGTCCAGCCTTTCGCCATCGAGGCAGCGATGCGCACGCCGGTGAACGAGCCCGGCCCACTGCCGACGATGAGGGCGTCGACATTTTCGGGGAGCGTCCCCGTGACCTCGAGTGCGTGATCGACCGCAGGCAGCACGCGCTCCGAGTGCGAGCCCTTGATGTTGAAGCTGCACTCGATGGCTAGCCCATCACGCCAGACCGCTACCGAGCCGACGGACGTGGCTGTCTCGAGCGCGAGCCAGACCTGCGGCTCGTGCCCCTCTCCGGCGCCGCTTCTCCGCGGGCCGCCGGTCTTCACCATCCCACCAGCTCCGGGGCCGAGCCCAGGCGGCTCACCCGGACGACGCGTTGCTCGGGCGCGGGCCCGTAATCGATGTTAACCTCCCAGCGATCCGCCGGCTGCCGGTCCCCGGCGCGATCCGCCCATTCGAGGAGCACCAGGCCCGAGGCGCTGAGAAGCTCCTCCCAGCCGAGTGGCTCGATGGGGTCGCCGGGCTGCAAACGGAACAGGTCGACGTGATGAACCGAGAAGCTCCTGGGGCTCGCGTAACCCTGGACGAGGGCGAAGCTGGGCGAAGGGATGTGACCGGTGATCCCCGCACCCCGGCAGATGGCCCGAGCCAGGACGCTCTTCCCCGCCCCGAGCGGGCCGTGCAGCGCTATCCACAGCGGCGGCTCGACAGTGGCCCCGATCTGCTCGCCCCAGCGAGCCAACTCGGTTTCGGTAAACGTGCTGGGGCCCGGGATGGGAATTCGGGAATCCATGATTACTAGACTAACAGGTCGCTGAAAAAGGTCCATGGATGCGGGTCGGCGCCGGGGTCCCCCTCGCTTCACCGCTCGCGTGCGCCGCGCGAGGGAGTGGCACCGCCGCTCGTCGCTCACGAGTTACGCTCCGGGGAACCCCGGCGCCTCCCTCGCGTACAGCTGCGATCGTTTTTCAGCGACCTGCTAATTGAACCATAGAATACTCGAAGTACGATTCGTCGCTATTCTCACTTCGAAGGTCCACTTGGTCCGCGCGTTTCGATCTCCGCCTTGATCTGGAAGATGTGATCCCGCAGCTCGGACGCCAACTCGAAATCGAGCTCGTCAGCCGCCCGCTCCATCTCGAGCGTGAGACGCTCGACCAGCTCGTCGGGCTCCAGCTCGGGAAGCCCGGCCAGCGTCTCCACCGTTCGGGTTCCGGGGTCGAGGCGCGAGTCGGCGACTGCGGTAGCGCGCCGCACCTCTTCGGGCGATTTGCGTATCGATCGGGGCGTGATCCCGTGCTCCACGTTGTAGCTGTGCTGTATCTCCCGGCGGCGGTTGGTCTCCTCGATACACCGCTGCATGGAACCCGTCACCGCGTCGGCGTACATGACCGCTTTGCCGCGCTCGTTGCGCGCCGCACGACCGATCGTTTGAATCAGGCTCTTGTCGGAGCGCAGGAAACCCTCTTTGTCCGCGTCCAGGATCGCAACGAGCGAAACTTCCGGCAGATCGAGACCTTCCCGGAGCAGGTTGATCCCGACGAGCACATCGAAGAGCCCCAGACGCAGGCCACGCAGGATCTCGACGCGCTCGATGGCACCAATATCAGAGTGCATGTACCGAACCCTGATCCCCATCCCCAGCAGGTACTCGGTGAGATCCTCCGCCATCCGCTTCGTCAGCGTGGTGACCAGCACCCGCTCGCCGCGCGCCGCGCACTCACGGATCTCGCCTATCAGGTCGTCCACCTGGCCGCGGACCGGTCTGACCTCTACGGCCGGGTCGAGGAGCCCCGTCGGCCGGATAACCTGCTCGACCACTACGCCGCTGGACCGCTCCAGCTCGTAGTCGCCCGGCGTCGCCGAGACGAAGACCCCGTGCGGGACCAGCGATTCCCATTCCTCGAACTTGAGCGGCCGGTTGTCGAGGGCGCTGGGAAGGCGGAACCCGTAGTCGACCAGCGTCCGCTTGCGAGATCGGTCGCCCTCGTACATCCCGCCGATCTGCGGGACGGTGGCGTGCGACTCGTCGACGATGGCCAGGAAGTCCTCGGGGAAGTAATCGATGAGGCAGGCGGGGCGTTCGCCCTCGGCACGGCCCGAGAGATGGCGCGCGTAGTTCTCGATGCCGGCACAGTACCCGACCTCGCGCAGCATCTCGAGGTCATAGCGGGTCCTCTGCTCGAGGCGCTGCGCCTCGAGCAACCGCGCTGTCCGGCGCAGCTCGGCCAGACGACCATCGAGCTCCGCCCGGATCAACTCGCCGGCCCGTCTGAGCGACGGCTGCCCTATGGCGTAGTGGGTGGCGGGGTAGACCGCGGCACGATCGAGCTCGGCGATGACGTCGCCGGTGAGCGGGTCGATCTTCGTCAGCCGCTCGACCTCGTCGCCCCAGAGCTCGATGCGGACGGCCTGCTCCTCATAGGCAGGGAAGACCTCCACGACGTCGCCGCGCACCCTGAAGGTGCCGCGCCGGAAGTCCAGGTCGTTGCGACCGTACTGGACATCGACCAGAGCCGCGAGTATGTCGTCGCGACGAATCTCCTGGCCGCGCTCGAGAATCACCAGCAGGTCTCGATACTCCGCCGGGTCGCCCAGGCCGTAGATGGCCGAGACCGAAGCCACGACGACGACGTCGCTCCGTTCCATCAAGCTGGAAGTCGCGCGCAGGCGGAGCCGGTCGATGTCTTCGTTGATCGAGGCATCCTTCTGGATATACGTGTCCGTCTGGGGGACGTAGGCCTCGGGCTGGTAGTAGTCGTAATACGAGATGAAGTACTCGACGGCGTTCGCTGGGAAGAACTGTTTGAGCTCGCCGTAGAGCTGAGCCGCGAGCGTCTTGTTGTGACTCATCACGAGCGTCGGGCGACCCCAACGCGCGATCACGTGCGCCATCGTCAGCGTCTTGCCCGATCCGGTGACCCCCATCAGCGTCTGCCAGCGTTCGCGGCACTCGAGACCGCCGACCAACTCGTCGATGGCCGGAGGCTGGTCGCCCGTAGGCTCGAAGGGCGAACGCAGATCGAATTGGGCGCGCTGCGCCGTACTACGTCTCAATGACTTCGATGTTGGATGTCAGATATGCGATGTTCGATGTTCGCTACAACATCAGCCTTCGAGGCTATCGAACCAGGCGTCGATCTTGTCATCGGACGCATCCTGCTCGCCGGCCTCGTCGGCTGCAGAATCGACCTGCGGCAACTCCTCGACCAGCTGCCGGGCGCGAGCCAGCATCGGGGCGGCGCCGAGCTGCTCGAACAAGACGACCGCACGCTCGGCGGCGACGCGCGCCTCGGCCGGCTTGGCCCGAGCCAGGACCTGCGCCTGGTGGTATTGCAGGAAGCCCTCGCCGTAGGGGTCGGTCTCGGTCGTTTCGCCGATCCCCTGCTGTGCGACCATGCCGGCCAGCCAAGCGTCGCTGTCGAGGTCGATGACCCGGATGCGGACGGCATCGCCCTCGGCACGCCGCTCGAACCAACCCTCCTTGCCCTGGTAGAGCTGCTCGAGGCACGCCGCCTCCTGCCACGCCTGCAGTTCGTCGCCCGTCTCCAAGTACGCCAGCGCGCGGATAGCAGTGGTCTGGAAATTGGCCTTCCACGCACCGCTCGGAGGCAAGAGCTTGCGAATCTCCTCCGTCATCGCCAGTACGGTGGTGTACTCGCCGCGCTCGAACTCGAGACGCGCCACACCGATCCTGCAGCGCAAGGCGAGGGAAGAGTCGTCGAGCTCCTCGGCCAGCTGCAGCCCCGAGTTGAACAGGTGCAGCGCCCGATCGAACTCGCCGCGCAGCGTCAACAACTCGGCGATGTTGGCCTGCATGGCGATCTTCTGGTCGGCCACGCCCGCGACTTCCATGCTCTCCAGCGCCGACTGCCAGTGGTGGAAGGCACCGTCCCACTCGCCGGCCCGGAAGTTAGCCAGCCCCAGAAGATCGTGGCAGACCGCGACGCCGCCCAGCTCATCGACCTGGCCGAACACCTCGAGGGCGCGCTGTGCCAGCTTGCGACCGTCTTCCGGACTGCCCCAGGAGACGTGGACGCGGGCCAGCCGGTAGGCGGCCTGTGCCACCGTCTCGGCGTTGCCGCTCTGCTCCGCGACGTAGAGAGCTTCCTCTGCCATCAGCAACGCCTCTTCGGCCCTTCCGACCCTCTCAGCCACCACACAGGACAGGTCGAGGGCCATCACGAGCTCTTCGCTCATCTCCGCCGTGCGAGCGCGGTCGACCAGGCTTCCGGCAACCGCAGAGACTTCCACGGGCTCGACCCCGCGCTCGAGCAGCAGCCAGCCGAGCATCACGCCGGAGGCGACCTCGGTTTCGATGTCGCCGAGCTCGCGGGTGCACTCGAAGACGTGCTGAAGCAGCGCCTCTGCTTCGGGCTCCCTGTCGGTGGCGGCGTAGATCCTGGCCAGACGGTACTGGATCTTGAGGCGCGCGAGCTCGTCGTCGCAGTACTTTGCCGCGTTGCGCAGGAACTCGTCTACCTCGTAGAGCGCGTAGAGGCGCTCGGCGAGGTCGGCAGCCTTGAGAGACCACTCGAGTTTCTTGCCTTCCAGTTCGGAGGTCAGGTAGAGGACGGCGATCTCGTCGGCGATCTCCTTCGCTCCCGGCCCCGCCAACTTCTCGAGTGTCTCGGCGGCGCGGCTGAGCAGGTGAGCGCGGCGTTTCCCGGAGACCCGCGAGCGGATCACGCGCCGGACGAGCGGGTGACGGAAGCGGTAGCGAACCGACCGGCTTCCGGTCGCCCAGCGACGCTCGCCGATCTTCCGAATGAGCCCGTGCCGCTCTTCAGCCGTCCGCAGCTCGCCCAGCACCTCTTCCAGTTTCTTAGCCGCCTGCGCGGCGACGACGGTCGAATCGACTATGGAACCGGAGAGCGCCGCTGCCTCGAGGGTCCAGCGGACGTTGGGCTCGAGCGAGTCGAGCCTACCGGCGATGATGCTGTCAATCTTCGCGTCCGGACTGGGCAGGTCGCCCTCGCGAACGGAGTACTTGAATAGACGTTTGCGGAGGATCTGACGCTCAACAAGCGCACGCAGCAGCTGCTCCGCCCTCAGCCCGTTGCCCCGTGCGGCGCCGGGCAGCCAGGCGGCCAGCTCATCGCCGTACGATCCTTCCAGCAGCTCCTCGGCGACTTTGAGCATCGCGTCGTTCTCGAGCTCGCGGACCGCCAGCTCGACGGCCGTCGGACCGAGCCGGTGCTGAAGTGGCTTGATGGAGACCGAATCGGGCAACTCGGAGGGCTCGAAGGTCACCAGGATGAGGACCGGCAGCGAGCCGAGTGCGGCACCGAGGCGGGCCAGCAGGTCGAGGGACGAGCGGTCACTCCACTGCAGGTCATCGATGAAAAGCACCAGAACCCGCTGGCGCGTGATGGCACGGCAGAGAGCGATGAACTGGTCAAACAGGGCGTTGCGACCCTGGGACGGCGCCGCGCCGGGCATCCAACCGGGCACCTCTCTGCGCACGATCGCGGCGAGCATCGCGTCACCGGTCATGCCCATAAGCTGGGCGAGTAGATCTCTGAACGGTCCGTAGGGGCGATAGGACGTCAGCCCCTCGACACAACCCGCTCCAAGCACAACCGCAGAGGGGTCCGCGTCGCTGACCCGGCCGAGGAATGCTCTGGCCAGTGCCGTTTTGCCAACTCCGGTAGCGCCGCTCAGCACGACCAGCCGTCCCCGAGCGCCCTGCTCTGCCCGGAGGTCTCGCACCATCCGGTCGAGCTGAGTCAGCTCGGTGGCCCGGGCTACCAAGCGACCTGCGTCTTCGTGCTCGCTCGCTACCATTCCGCTCGAGTGGTCAGCGCGGCCTCAACGGCAGTCCTGGGGCCGCGACATCTGGAGGATTTGCTTCCAAGTTTCCCCGGGGACGGGCATCACGGAGAGGCGCGGCACACGCACAAGCTCCCACCCCCGGAACCGCGCTTCCGATTTGATGCGCGACAGGGTCACAGGCTGGGGCAGCCGCTCCTGCGGGCTCACCTCGAACACGACGAGCCGCTCGTCCGCCTGCTCCGGGTCCGGGTACGCCTCGGTCTCCACACGTGTGATTCCGACGATCGCTTTCTCCTTACCCGTGTGGTAGAAGAGCGCCCGGTCACCGGGCCGCACCTGCCGCATGTGCTTCAGAGCCGACGGGTTCTTGACTCCGTCCCAGACCGCGCGTCCTTCCCGCTCCAGATCATCGAAGGAGTAGTCGCCCGGCTCGCTCTTCAATAACCAGTACGCCGGCACTACTCCACCTCCGTCTGCAACTCCGACTCGATCAGTTTCTCGCGTCGCTCGACGCTGACGACGCCCTTCACTTTGCACACCGCTCTGGTCACCTTCGTGAGGTGCGTCAGGTTCTCGATCTCGACGACAAACTCGCCACGCATCCCGCCTTCCACCGCTTCCGTCACAGCGCTCTGGATGTTGGTGCCCGTGTTGCTGATCGCCTTAGCGATATCCGATAGCAGACCGCGACGGTCGGTACCCTCAATGCGAATGCGCACGAAGTACAGATGTGCCTTGTCGGTTCGCCAGTCGATCTCTATCCGCCGCTCAGGGTGGTCGCTGAACTTGAGAATGTTCGGGCAGTCGCTGCGGTGGATCGAGATCCCGCGGCCGCGCGTGATGTATCCGACGACCTCGTCGCCCGGCACCGGCTGGCAGCACTGTGAATAGCGGACCGCCACGTTGTCGATGCCCTGGATCTTCACACCGCGGGGCCCGCCGCGTATTTGCTCGACCAGACGACCGATCCGCCCTGGCTTCTCCACCTCGGCCGGAATTTCCTGGTCGGGCCACAGATGTCTCAACACGGTCGAGAGGGCTGCGTCGCCGCGGCCCAACGCTGCGTAGAGTCCGTCGAGGGTGGAGAAACCGGCCCTCGAGCCCGCCTCCCTGAACTCGGCCTCGGACGCCTTCTTGCGGCGCTTGCGAAGCTCGCGCTCTAGGTACTCCTTGCCGATCTTGACCGCCGTACTCTGCTCCTCCTGCCGGATCCACTGGCGGATCTTGTTCCTGGCCCGTGCGGTGCGGACGAAGTTGAGCCAGTCGGGTGACGGAGTCTGCTTCAGATTCGTGATGACCTCGACCGTGTCGCCGCTGGTCAGCTCACGAGTCAGCGGAGCGATTCGCCCGTTCACACGCGCGCCGGCGCAATGGTAGCCGACCTCGGTGTGTACCGCGAAGGCGAAGTCGATGGGCGTGGCACCCTTCGGTAACTGCTTCACATCGCCGGCCGGGGTGAAGACGAAAATCTCGTCCTGGTACAGGTCGATGCGCAGGAACTCCAGGAACTCCTCCGGCTCTCTGGTCTCCTGCTGCCACTCGAGGACCTGCCGGAACCAGGCCAGCTTCTCGTCGACTTCGTCGGGCGCGCCCTTGTAGCCCTCCTTGTAGCGCCAGTGGGCGGCGATCCCGAAATCGGCTGTGCGGTGCATGTCGTGAGTACGGATCTGGATTTCGTACAGGCGGCCGCCCGGTCCGAAGATCGTCGTGTGGAGCGACCGGTACATGTTCGACTTCGGCGTGGCGATGTAGTCGTGGAAGCGCTCGGTGAGCGGTGTCCACTTGTTGTGGATCGCGCCGAGAGCGTGATAGCAGTCCTTGATGCTATCTGCGATCACGCGGATAGCCATCAAGTCGTAGATCTCGTCGTACGGCTTCCCCCGCTTTCGCATCTTGTTGTAGATCGACCACAGATGCTTGGGGCGTCCGACGACCTCGCAATTGATGCCGGCTTTCTCGAGCTCCTCGGCCAGCGGCTTGGCGAGCTGCCGGATCCACGCCTCGCGCTGCTTGCGCCGATCCTTCACCTTCTTGGCCAGCTGCTTGTACTCCTGAGGCTCGAGATACTTGAAGGCGAGGTCCTCGAGCTCCCACTTCACCCTCGCCATCCCCAGACGATGGGCCAGCGGCGCGTAGATCTCACGGGTCTCTCGCGCGATGCGACGCTGCGTACCTGCCGGCAACGCCTCGAGGGTCCGCATGTTGTGCAGTCGATCGGCGAGCTTGAGGATGATCACCCGGGCGTCGCGGGCCATCGAGAGGAGCAGCTTGCGGAAGTTCTCCGCCTGCTGCTCGGTGCTGGAGCTGAACTCGACCCGGCCGATCTTGGTGAGACCGTCGACGATCGTGGCAATCTCGTGCCCGAACAGTTCCTCGATCTCTTCGGCCTGCGTGTCGGTGTCTTCGACGACGTCATGGAGGAACGCGGCACAGATCGACGCCGTATCGAGGTACAGATCGGCCAGGATTTTGCCGACCTCGACGCAGTGAGTGATGTAGTCTTCGCCCGATTTGCGTTTCTGGCCGTGGTGCGCACGCTGGCTGTACTCGAAGGCCTTCGCCAGGAGATCGAGATCGAGCCGTTCCCGCGTTTCCGTTATGGCGTCGATGAAATCGGGCGGCAAGGACGGGCCGGCGCCGGACGGCGCTTTGCCCGCGCTGGGCCGCTCGACCATGTCGGCAGTACGTTCGGACGCCATATCGGTCTTTGGTTCCAACGAGTTGCGGGGGAGGCGCTAGTGAAAAAGGGCACACCCCACCTTCAACTCCTACACATGAAGTGGGGAGCCGGTTTCTGCCTCCGCGAGGCTCACAGGTTGTAGAATCGCTAGAATTAAGCCGGGCCGCAAGTTACACCGGCGGCCGGGACGCGTCGCCGGGGCCCCTGGAGCCGTCACCCAGGTGGCCGCTCGCGGTCGAAAGCCGGGATGTAGCCCAGATCGAGGAAGCTGGCGTACCTCCCGTTGCCAACGATGACATGGTCGCGGACCGGTATCCCGAGGACGTGGCCGGCCTCTACAAGCTGCCGTGTCACTTCGCGGTCTGCCGGCGACGGGGTGGGGTCACCGCTGGGGTGGTTGTGGACCAGGATCACTGCCGCCGCCGCCTCGGTCAGCGCCGGTGCGAAGACCTCGCGCGGATGGACCACAGAGGCGTCGAGGATGCCCCGCGTCACCATGACCTCCCGCACGACGGCGTTCTGCGTGTTCAGCAGCAGTACGTGGAACTCCTCCTGACGCAGGTCGCGAAGCCGCAGCTCGAACCGCCGGTAGACGTCGCGCGGGGCCGTGACGCGGTCGTCTTCGTGGCGCACTTCCTCGGCCGCACGCCGCCCCAGCTCGAGCGCCGCCAGGACCGCCACGGCCCGGGCCTCTCCGATCCCGGGTACCGCCATGAGCTGCGAGCCCGACGCGTTACCCAGACGGCGCAGCGAGCGCCCGAAATGCTCGTAGAGAGCCTCAGCCACCTCGAGCGCGCTACGCCCGCCCGAGCCGCTCGACGCCAGGATGGCAAGCAGCTCGGCCGTTCGCAGCGCCGCCGGCCCCAGAGCCATGAAACGCTCCCGCGGCCGCTCGTTGGACGGCCACTCCTTGATCGCCGGCGGTCTTGGGTTGGACCCCATCATCCAGGTCGTTCCAGGGTGAATAGAGCGATTCTGGGTCCAATGTGGGGGGCCGGATCAACAGATCATCACGGAATCGGCAACGGGGAGTTGGGGAGTGTGGAATTGAGAAGTCGTTTGGGAATCCGTGGAATCCGTGGTATTCGGGAATCGGGGAGTCGAGGATTCCGGGAGTCTAGGACTCCGCGACTCCGGGAGTCCCGAATTCCACGGACTCCACGGATTCCTCGGATTCCCATACAACTTGGAAACTCGGCCTTCCCCAATTGAGGATTCTACAATGGCGACGCGCCCGGCCGCCCGTGACACTTCTTGTACTTCCGGCCGGAACCGCAGGGGCAGGGATCGTTGCGCCCTACCTTGTCCCCCGTAGCGACAGGCTTGGCCGGGGCCGGTCCCTCTGCCCGGTTGGTGACCACCGCGCCCGGCTGGCGAGCCGGTACCGTTGCGCCAGCGGCCGTCGCGGCCGAACCGGATACGCCGGTGGGCGGACCGGCCTGGGCCGAGGCCGCGACGCCGGTGGGTGCGAAGGCCCCGCGCGCGGCGACGGCCCCCGGCGCGTAGCCCTCGTCCGTGGTATCGAGGGTGGGGCCGCTGACGCGCGTGATTCGCGGGGCGCGCATCGGCTGCGGCGGCATCATCTGGGCCTTGAACAGGCGGTCGGCCAGGGTCGTGCGGACGTCCCCCATCAAGTCTACGAACATCTCGTAGGCTTCCTTCTTGTACTCGACGAGAGGATCCTTCTGACCCCAGGCACGGAAGTAGATGCCGGCCTTGAGCTGGTCGAGGTCGTACAGGTGATCCTTCCACTTCTCGTCGACCGTGTAGAGGAAGATGTAGGAGAGGATGCGCTCCGACTCTTCACCGAACTCCTCGACCTTCTTCTTGAACGTGGCCTCGGCTTTCTCCGCCACGTAATCGGCGATCGCATCACGACCTTCCCATTCGAGCGCCGTGTCGAGCGAATTCTCGTCGGGTAGCTCGGGACAGTGCAGGAAGAACTCGATGAGCAGCCGGTTCTTGAGCCCGGCCAGGTCCCAGTTCTCTTCGTGCTCGTTCTCCGGCACGTACTCGTCGAAGCGGGTGAGTACCGCGTCCCGGATCATGTCCCAGACCTCGCCCTTCAGATCCTCCCCACCCTCCAGAGCGAACAGTCGGAGATCGTAGATCACCTCGCGCTGCTGGTTCATCACATCGTCGTACTCCAGCAGCCGCTTGCGGGCATCGAAGTTCGTCAGCTCGACCCGCTTCTGGGCGCGCTCGATCGCCTTCGTCACCCACGGGTGCGTGATGACCTCGCCCTCCTCCGCGCCCAGCCTGTCCATGATCTTGGCAAGCCGCTCCGCCATGAACAGGCGCATCAGGTCGTCCTCGAGCGAGAGGAAGAAGAGCGACGAGCCCGCGTCACCCTGTCGCCCCGACCGACCACGCAACTGTCGGTCGATCCGCCGCGAGTCGTGCCGCTCCGTACCGAGGATCACCAGACCGCATGGTGGATCGTCGTTGCAGCCGAATTCTTTGGCCTGCGCCTGGTCCAGATCGGCCTCCTCGCGGAAGCGGCCGAATGACGGCTGCCGGGCGTCGATGGCACAGACGCGGCACTTCACGACGCCCGGTGCCAGTTTGATGTCGGTGCCACGGCCCGCCATGTTCGTCGCGATCGTTACCGCGCCGGGCTGCCCGGCCGCTGTGACGATCTCCGCCTCACGCTCGTGGTACTTCGCGTTCAGCACGTTGTGCTTGATACCGCGGCGGCGGAGCATGCGGGACACGGTCTCGGAGGTGTCGACGCTGGTCGTGCCGACGAGAATCGGCAGCCCCCTGGCGTGCATCCGCTCGATCTCGTCGAGCAGGGCCGTGTACTTCTCGCGCTTCGTCTTGTAGATAACGTCGTCCTGGTCGATGCGGCGCACCGGCCGGTTGGTGGGGATGACGACGACCTCGAGACCGTAGATCTCGTGGAACTCGCCCTCCTCCGTCTCGGCCGTCCCCGTCATGCCGGCCAGCTTGTCGTACATGCGGAAGTAGTTCTGGATCGTGATTGTCGCGAGGGTCTGCGTTTCGCCCCTCACGGTCACCGCCTCTTTCGCCTCCACGGCCTGGTGCAGGCCGTCGCTCCAGCGCCGGCCGGCCATCTTACGGCCGGTGAACTCGTCGACGATGATCACCTGGCCGTTCTCGACCACATAAGCCGCGTCGCGCTCGAACAGCGTATGAGCCTTGAGCAGTTGGTGGATGATGTGGATCTTCTCCGACTTCTCGGCGTACTCGCGCTCGCAGACCGCAATCTTCTGGCGCTTCTCGTCGGTCGAGAGCGATTCGTCTTTCTCGATCTCGTGGAAGACCTGTGAGAGGTCGGGAACCACAAAAGCCTCGTGGTCCGTCGGCGATAGGGTGTCGAGCCCCTGATCCGTCAGATGGACCTGGTGGCCCTTCTCATCCATCGAATAGAGCAGGTCTTCCTCCAGCTCATGCAGCCGCTTCTCCCGCATGTAGTCGGCTTCCACACGCTGCATCATCTTGCGCACGCCGGGCTCCTGCAGCAGCTTCGCGAGTTTCTTGTTCTTCGGCATCCCGCGGTGCGCGAGCAGCACCTTTTCGCCCAACTTGTACCACGCCTCCTGATCGCCCTCCTCGCTTTCCGAACGCCCGAGCAGTTCCTCCGCTTCTGCGAGCAGGCCGTTTACTATGCGCGCCTGTTTCTTTGCGAGGCCCGAGACCTGGGCATTGAATTCGCCGTACCGCTTGTTGTCTTCCCGGCCGACCGGGCCGCTGATGATGAGTGGCGTGCGGGCCTCATCGATGAGCACCGAGTCCACCTCATCGATGATCGCGTAGTAGTGTGATCGCTGAACCCGGTCGGTCAGCCCGTGGACCATGTTGTCACGGAGGTAGTCGAAGCCGAACTCGTTGTTGGTGCCGTAGGTGACATCGCACGCGTAGGCGGCGCGGCGCTCCGGGGTGCCGGGCTCGGTGGCGTCGAGACAGCCCACGGTGAGGCCGAGATACTCGAGCACCGTCCCCATCCACTCCGAGTCGCGCCTCGCCAGGTAGTCGTTGACGGTGACGAGATGCGAGCCCCTGTTCGGGAGGGCGTTCAAGTAGAGCGGCATGGTGGCGACGAGAGTCTTGCCTTCGCCGGTTGCCATCTCCGCGATCTTGCCCTGGTGCAGAACGATGCCGCCGATCAACTGCACGTCGTACGGCACCATGTCCCACTGCATATCGTGACCGCGCACGAAGATGTCCCTACCCATCAGACGGCGGCACACCTCGCGCACGGTCGCGTAAGCTTCCGGGAGCAACTCGTCGAGCACTTCCTGGATGGCGTCGTGCAGCTCGGGCTCGAGCTGATCGATCCGCACCGCCATGCGCTCGCGCTCGCTTGCGGACTCGGTCCGCTTCTTGGTCTCCTTGAGCGCGCCAATCTCTTCGTCGAGCTCGTGCGTCCGCTCGTAGATGATCTCGCGGAACTTGGCCGTCTGGGCCTGCAGTTCTTCTTCGCCGACGTCCTTGAGGCGATCCTCGTGCCGGTGGATCTCGTCGACGATCGGCTGGATATTGCGAACGTCGCGCTCGAACTTGGTGCCCAGGAAGTTGGTGACTGCTTGCTTGATCATTCTTCGTCTGTACGGTTCCGGTACAACGAGTGCCTTTCGATTATGTCGTAAACCGGGCCCGGTACCAGGTAGCGATAAGGTCTTCCGGCCCTGACCCGTTCGCGGACATCGCGGGAGGAGACCGCGATGTGTGTGACCTCGACCCTTACGAAGCCCACATCGGTTTTCGCCTCGATCGCCGGCGCCTCGGCCCGCGACATGACCGCGATCCTGGCGCGCCGTGCTATCTCCTCCACCCGATGCCAGCGGTGGAGCTCGCCAAGTATATCCGCGCCGACGAGCAAAACCAGGTCGGCGCCCGGGTTCTCCGCTTGCAGCCCGGCGATCGTATCGACGGTGTATGAGGGACCGGGGCGGTGGATCTCTCGACCATCGGGCTCGAACGCCTCGCAGGCCGCCGTGGCCGCCGCGACCATCTCCAGACGCAGATCGCCGGACGCCTCGACGCGGGCGTGCTTGAGCGGGTGCGTCCCCGTTGGGACGAAGAGCACGCGGTCGAGGCTCAGAGCCGCCGCAGCGTCGTCCGCCACGATCAGGTGACCAACGTGAGGTGGGTCGAACGACCCACCGAAGATGCCAAGCCTCATCTTACCGGCGAATTCTCGCTGAGCTCTCTCGCTTCGGGGCTGTCCGGGTAATCCCGAAGTAGACGGTCCCGGGTCTGATCGGCTTCGTCCGTGTACCCGAGTTTCACGTAGGCCTCGTAGAGCTTCAGCAGAGCCTCGGGCTCCACCGCCGAGCCCCGAAACGCCTCCAGCATGTATTCGAGGTAGACGATGGCCGAGTCATAGGCCTTTCGCCTGAAATAATAGACGCCGTTTAAGTAGTACTTACGCGCGACCTTGTTCGTGAGTTCCCTAACGCGCTGGACGGCCAGCGCGGCATACGGGCTACCCGGATAGAGCAGCGCGACAGCGCGGCACTCGTTGATCGCCTGCTGGGTGAATTCCTGGTCGAGTTCCGGGCGCGGTGACAGCTCGTAGTAGGACTCACACGCCCGGTAGCGGGCCAGGTCGGCTAGCCGCCCCGCCGGCCGGTCCTGCGCCAGTCGTAGAAACTCAGATGCCGCGGTCAAGTACTGCCTCTGGTTGAAGTACGCTTCGCCGGTGAGCAGCTGGGCGCTGTCGACCCTCGCGGCCCCGGGTTCCGCGAAGACGTAGCGCTGCATCGCCTCAATAGTACCATTCCAATCCCGCCTCTCGAACTTCTCCAGCCCGATCCTGTAGATCTCGTCGGCCGACAGGCCGGGTGGCAGTTCCTTGGGACACCCCAAGACGGCGGGCCCCACCAGCAGGAGAACCGTCAGGCGGCCCAGGCGCTTCATCCCTGCTCTTCCTCGGTACTTCGGTAGCGGATGCTGCGGATTCGATCTTCCGCCTGTCGTACCTTTCGGCCGACGCGGCTGGGGTTCAGGTCGAGTACCCGCTGATACGATCGCACCGCTTCGTCGAACTCGCCCAGTGTGAAGAGGATCTCACCGCGCTCGAACCACGCGTCATCGAGCAGAGTCTGGGGGGCACCCAGGGCGATTACCTCCTCGAAGCCGGCGAGCGCCTCTGTCGGTCTGCCGGCCGAGCGATCTTTCTGCGCCAGCTGGAAGGCGCACTGGCCAGCGTGCCAGCGCGAGTCGCGCCTCGCTTCGCCGCTCGGGCGCGTGGCCAGAAAGGCTCTGAAGTGCTCGAGCGCCTGGCCGCACTCCTCCAGCTCGTAGTATATGCGGCCCAGCTCGTAATCGACCCTTGGCTCGACACTGTCCGGCTGGACTGCCAGGGCGGCAAGATACAGCGGCAGGGCGCTGGTGTACTCACCGAGCTCGTAGTAGTAGCGGGCGAAGGGGAGAGCCAGCTCAGCCGGCACGGCTCCGGGCCACACCGCTTCCAGCTGCTCGAGTGCCCGGGCAAACCGCGCCCTGTCGTCACCCTCGAGCGCCCTCCTCGCCATCGCCAGGTAGTCGGCGACCGCCTGATCGACAAGGGAGGAATCGACGGCCAGCAGGCGCGAGTAGTAGTCGTTCGTCTCGTCGAGCCGATCGAGATGCGAATAGCCGTGAGCGAGCCGCAAGAGGATCTCGGGCTGATCGCCTCGCTGGCGGAGCGCGACCTGGTACTCGGCCATCGCGTCCTCGGCTCGTCCCGCTCCGAGCAGCCGGTCACCCGCCGCCAGATGGTCGCGTTCGTCGCCGCGACAACTCGCGATCGCGGACCAGGCCAGGGCAGCTACTGCGATGAAATGGACCGGAGGTCTCAGCCCGCTCCCTCCTCGCCGGCCACCTGGGTGCGAGGCATGTTGAGGAACGCTCGGGCCTTGGGATGGTCGGGAACCTGCCTGAGGCACGTTCGCCACTCTGCAGCCGCGGAGTCGTACTGGCCGGCTCGGTAATACACCAAACCGAGGGCGACACGGGACTCCACGTACTCGGGGTTCTCGCGCAGAACGCCGTTCAGCTCATTCACGGCGCTCCTGAGATCGCCGCTCTCCATGAGGGCGCGGGCCAGTTTGGTGCGGATATCGAGGAAGTCCGGCCTCAGGTTCGTGGCACTCTGGTACTGCCCCACTGCCTCCTTATAGGAGCCAAGGTCGGCGTACAGATCGCCGAGCTCCATGTGCAAATTCGAAAGGCGCGCCGACACCGAGCGGGAGAATGGCCGGCCGGCGGAATGGTCGCTATCCCACGCGAGTCTGAACGCTTCCCGCGCCTCTTCGGGTTGAGGGCGAGCGCGCGGTCAAATTCCTCGAGCGCTGCCTCGGGCTGCCCGGCCAGGCCGAGCGCCAGGCCCAGCAGGTGGCGAACGTCGGCGTAGCCCGGCTCCCGGTCGGCGGCCTCTCGGAGGGCCGAGATGGCGCCGACGTAGTCGTTCTGCGCCAGGCATTCCTTCCCCTTGGCGATGATCTGGTCCGTATTCATCGAGCCGAAACCTACTTTTTGTCGGCCGCTTGGGCAAGCGAACGGCGGCGGCGGCGGCGGAAGATGCGCCGCCAGAGGCCGTATTTCAGGATGCAGCGGAAAGCCGAGACGCCGTCCTTCCAGTTGATCTTCTTCCCCTCGGCGTAGGTGCGGCCGCTGTACGAGATCCCGACCTCGTAGATCCGCCAGCCACCCAGGGCGAGCTTGGCCGTCATCTCGGGCTCGAGGCCGAAGCGGTTTTCTTCGATCTCCAGGCTCTCCAACACCTCCCGGCGGAACATCTTGTAGCATGTTTCCATGTCGGTGAGGTTCAGGTTCGTCAACATGTTGGAGACCAGAGTGAGGAGCTTGTTGCCTACGTAGTGCCAGAAGTAGAGGACGCGGTGTGGCCCTTCGCCGGCGAACCGGGAGCCGTAGACCGCGTCGGCCTTTCCCTGCTCGATCGGCCCCATCAACCGCACGTACTCTTTGGGGTCGTATTCCAGGTCGGCATCCTGGATGATCGCAGCCTCGCCGGTGGCCTTGGTCACTCCGGCCCAGATCGCCGCGCCCTTGCCCTGGTTCTTCGGCTGCAGCACGAGCTGGTCGATCAGACCCTCGTCCAGCAGTCGCTGGAGTATGTCGCGGGTGCCGTCGGACGAGCAGTCGTCGACACAGATGATCTCCGTATCGACGGGGACCTCGCGCACCCGTCGAACGACCTCCTCTATCGTCTCCCGCTCGTTGTAAATGGGTATAAGAACCGAGAGCTTCACTGGATTCCCGCCTGTCTCAGCTGCCGGAGCAGCCCTTCACGATTCCGGAGAAGTATTGGATCGTCCTCTTTAGGCCCTCTCGAACTTCGATCTTCGGCTCCCAACCCAGCAGCTCGCGCGCCAGCGTGATGTCCGGCTGCCTGACCTTGGGATCGTCCTCGGGTAGCGGCTCGTAGATTACGCCGCCCGAGGATCCGGTCAGCTCGACCACCAGCTCGGCAAGCTGCGAAACCGTAAACTCGGTCGGATTGCCGATGTTCACAGGGTCGGAATAGTCGGAATTGATGAGCCGGTATAAGCCCTCGATCAAGTCATCGACATAGCAGAACGAGCGGGTCTGCGAGCCGTCACCGTAGACGGTGAGCGACTCTCCCTGGAGCGCCTGGACGATGAAGTTGGAGACGACCCGGCCATCGTGCTTGCGCATGCGGGGGCCGTATGTATTGAAGATGCGGGCGATCCGTGTGTCGACGCCGTGATAGCGGTGGTAGGCCATGGTGAGGGCCTCGGCGAAGCGCTTCGCTTCGTCGTAGACCCCCCGCGGCCCCACGGGACTGACGTTGCCCCAGTAGGATTCGGGCTGGGGATGAATCGCCGGGTCGCCATAGACCTCCGACGTCGAGGCGAGCAGGAAGCGCGCATCCTTGGCCTTCGCCAAACCCAGCGCTTTGTGGGTGCCCAACGAGCCGACCTTCAGGGTCTGGATCGGCAGTTTCAGATAGTCGATCGGGCTGGCGGGCGACGCGAAGTGCAGGACCCCGTCCAGGCCACCCGCCACGTAGATGAACTCGGTCACATCGTAGCGGTAGAAGGTGAATCCTTCGTTCGCCAGCAGGTGGGCAATGTTGTCGGGCGATCCGGTGATGAAGTTGTCGAGCCCAACGACCTCGTGCCCCTCGGCGAGGAAGCGATCGGCGAGATGCGACCCGAGGAAGCCCGCCACACCGGTAATCAAGACCCTCACGTTACGGCCCCCCGTCCCAGCGGGTAGTAGGTAAAGTCTAGGTCTCTCATCTTCGCCGAGTCGTAGAGGTTGCGGGCGTCGAACATCACCGGTGTCTTCAAGGCGCCGATGATCCGCTGCATGTTCGGGTTGCGATAGTCCAGCCAGTCGGTCATGACGACGAGGGCATCGGCATCCTCCAGCGCCTCGTACTCACGCTCGCAGTACACGACGCGGTCTCCGAAGATCCGGCGCGCGCTGTCCAGCGCCGCGGGGTCGTGGCCGCGGACCGAGGCGCCGCGCTCAAGCAGCCCATCGATCAGGACGATCGACGGTGACTCCCTCATATCGTCGGTCCCCGGCTTGAAGGCGAGGCCCCAGACGGCGATCGTCCGCCCGCTCAGGTCGCCACCGAAGTGATCCACGACCTTCTGGAGGAAGAGACGCTTCTGCGACTCGTTCACCTCCTCGACGGCTCTGAGGATCTTGAGGTCGTAGCCGTGGTCCTGCGCCGTGCGCAAGAGCGCCTTCACGTCCTTGGGGAAGCAAGAGCCGCCATAGCCCGGTCCCGGGAAGAGAAATTTGGGACCGATCCGCTGATCCGCGCCTATGCCGCGCCGGACCAGCGAGACGTCGGCGCCGGTGAGCTCGCACATCCGCGCCATCTCGTTCATGAAGCTGATACGGGTGGCCAGCATGGCATTGGCGGCGTACTTAGTCAGCTCGGCGCTGGTGATGTCCATGAAGATGATCGGATTGCCCGTGCGGACGAAGGGCTCGTACAGCTCGACCAGCGCATCACGGGCGACGAGCGAATCGACGCCCACCACGACGCGGTCTGGCCGCATGAAATCGACCACCGCGGCTCCCTCCTTGAGGAACTCGGGGTTGGAGCAGACATGGATGGGGTGCGTAGTATGTTTTTCGATCTCGGAGCGCACCTGAGCCGCGGTTCCCACCGGCACCGTGCTCTTGGTCACGACGATTTTCTCTTCGTTCATGCTCTCGCCGATCACCCTCGCTACGTCGAGGACATGACGCAGGTCGGCCGAGCCGTCCTCGTCCGGCGGCGTCCCAACGGCGATAAGTATGACCCGCGATTCTCTGGTGGCCTGCGGGATATCGGTGGTGAACCGCAGGCGGCCGTTGGCGATGTTCCTTTCGACGAGCGGCTCGAGGCCCGGCTCGTAAATGGGAATCCTGCCACGGTTGAGCGCCTCGACCTTCTCGGCGTCTACATCTCCGCAGATGACATCGTTACCCGTCTCGGCGAGGCAAGCGCCTGCGACGAGTCCGACGTACCCGGTCCCTATGACTCCTACGCGCATATCAGTCTCGGGTGATGGTGACCTGATGTTGGGGGCGGTCCGGAAGGGGTTACCTATTATATCCGAACCGGGCTCAAGGCCGCAACGGCGATGAGCTCGGTGTACGATAGCGCAACACCGTCCCCTTGAACCAACGAAGACCGCGCACCACACGGCGTAACCGGCCACCCTGCTGGCCGGCCTCTCCCCTCCCACCGTGGCCGAGCACCCAGCGAGCGAAGTCGAGCCTGCGGCGCAGTCCGCGTCGCATGGCCAGCTCCATCACGATTGAGCTGGGAAGGAGCCGGAAACCGGCGCCCGTGTACCCGAGCCGCAAGGCCACGGGAACCCCAAGGCGTCGCGGCACGGTGACGTATCTCGAATCCACCTCCAGGCGGAAGAGCTCGGCGGCAGCGGTCATCGCGTGCCGCAGGTGCCTATCCCGCCCCTGGGATCGCGCCAGAGCGCTCGCCTTTGCCGTAGCCCGCTCACCTGCCGTCGCCAGCTGGACCGCCAGGTCGAGGTACACCGAGAGAGTCCGGAGGTTATGCAAGACGGCGTGGGCTGCGGTCAGGTAGAGCTCGACGGCCGGCGGCAGCAAAGCCCAGCGGGTCCCGCCGACTTCGCCCGACTCCACCGGCTCATGCTCATCCCCGACGACCACTTCGCGACCGCCGGCGTCAACGGTTACCTCATGCCAGGCGGGATGGAGATCGACTGTCTCCTCATCATCACCGCCGGAATAACGCCCGTACGTCAGCGGATAGCGGGCCGAGGGTCGCCCACCGCCGCCCCAGTGCTCGTACCCGGCAGCCTGCAACACCTCTTCTGCACCTGGCAAGTCACCGGGTGCGACGAGGAGGTCGATGTCGCCGGTTTCCCGGGCACAGCGAGCCGGGTAGTGGCGGGCGAGAGCGAGGCCCTTGAACAGGACGGGCCGCACGCCGGCCTCCTCGAACGCGGAGCCAAGCCTTCGAAGGACCTGCTCCTGGGCATCGGTCCTCCGTTCGTTCTCGAACCGGGCGGCGGCCAGCATCGCCCAGCTCTCCCTCGGGACCTCCACACCTTCCGTCGTGCAGGCCTCGCCGAGCGCCGGCGCCAGCCGCTCGACCAATGCGGCGCCCGTCGCCCGGGTCCAGCGACCACGCCAGCAGATCGCTCAACGACCGCTCGATGGGAATCTCGGGCGCCCAACCGGTGGCCGCGGCGAGCCGTGCGCAACTTCC
>JBDHHM010000003.1:0-29552 GCA_039589355.1 Gemmatimonadota bacterium
ATCGGGGAATCTGGGAGGTGGGAGGCGAGATTAGCCGACTCCCGAATCCCGGATTCCACGGACTCCACGGTTTCCACGGATTCCCGATTCCAACTCCCCCATTTCCCGAATCCCCGAATCCCCGAATCCCCGAATCCCCGAATCCCCGAATCCCCGAATCCCCGAATCCCCGAATCCCAACAAAAGGCGCGCCCGGGAGGATTCGAACCCCCAACACCTGGGTCCGAAGCCCAGTGCTCTGTCCAATTGAGCTACGGGCGCGCGCTCTGAATGATCTGTGCCGGGAATCTCTACCTGATCGCCGCTGTTAGCAAGCAGCGGAGTCCGCTCATGTGACGGCGCTCAGTCCCGTTACGTCTTCCCCGACTATCAGGCCGTGGATGTCGTGAGTCCCCTCGTAGGTGTACACCGACTCTAGGTTGGCCATGTGACGCATCGACTGGTATTCCACAAGAATACCATTGGCGCCCAGGAGCCTCCGTGCCTCACGCGCCACCTCGCACGCCATGTTGACGTTGTTGCGCTTCGCCATCGACACCTGAGCGTGACGCAACTCTCCACGGTCCTTCAGGCGGCCGAGCTGTAAGGCGAGGAGCTGGCCCTTGGTGATCTCTGTGAGCATCTCGACCAGCCGGATCTGCTGGATCTGGTAGCCGGCAATGGCCCGGTCGAACTGGGGCCGGTTCAGTGCGTAGCTCAGCGCCTCGGTGTAGCAGGCCATCGCCGCGCCAACGGCCCCCCAGGCGATACCGTAGCGGGCCTGGTTGAGGCACATCAGAGCGCTCTTCAAGCCCGCCGAGCCGGGGAGCAGGTTTTCGTCGGGCACGCGGACTTCCTGGAGCGAGATCTCGCTGGTGTCCGAGGCGAGGAGCGACAGCTTCCCTTTCTGATCGGTGGCGACGTAGCCGTCGCGGTCCGTTTCGACAATGAATCCGTGGATCGATTTCGTATCATCGAGCTCACCGGTCTTCGCGAAGATGATGGCCACGTCCGCCACCGAAGCGTTGGTGATCCACATCTTGGTGCCGGTGATCACCCACTCATCACCGTCCTTGACGGCCCGGGTCGTCAGGCCGCCCGGATTCGAGCCGTAGTCCGGCTCGGTGAGCCCAAAGCAGCCGACGGCCTCCGCCTTCGCCAACCTGGGCAGCCAGTACTGTCGCTGCTCCTCGCTGCCGAACTCGAGAATCGGGTACATGACGAGAGACGCCTGCACGCTAGCGAAGGATCGGACACCGGAGTCGCCGCGCTCGAGCTCTTGCATGATCAGGCCGTAGGCCACGTTGTTGAGACCGGCGCACCCGTACTTCTCCGGCATGTTGGCGCCGAAGAACCCCAACTCCGCCATCTGCGGCACCAGCTCGGTTGGGAACCGGTGTTCCACGTAGCACTGGCCGATCACCGGCAGGACATTCTCGTCGACCCAAGCGCGCACCGTGTCGCGGACCGCGCGCTCTTCTTCGGACAGAAGCGAGTCGGTGTTGTAGTAGTCTACGCCCTCGAACCTTGTCATCTTCACCTACACCTCATTGAGAGTGACTGCTCGGCAAACGGCCGGGCGGCCGGGCTGACGCGACGACCTCACTCGGGCTCCTGTGGCGACGGCTCGATCATGCCGCCGCGCGATCGGTAGTAGCCGTGCACGACGGCGTGCACAATCCGGCTGGTGAGCAAGTAGGTCATCGCCAGTAACAGCAGATAGAACACCAGGAACTGCGACTGCAACGTCAGATTGAGCCACATGTAAGTGGCGACACCGACGCTCGCCAACAGACCAACAATCCGCCCCCACATCGCCCCCCTCTTCCGCACGGTCCCCAGACACTGGGGGCACCACAGGTAGCGGTCGAGATCGCTGGCCGGGTAAAGTTGCTGGCAGCTCCGGCAATTCGTTTCGCTCGCTCCAAATCGCACTACTTCAACTCCTCGATGATCCTGTCGGCAAACTCCTGGGTCGTGGCCGTCCCGCCCAGGTCGCGCGTGCGCACATCAACCTGCAGAGCGGCCAACAGCGCGTCGCGAATCCTCCCAGCCACCTCGGGCTGACCAATGTGCTCGAGCAGCATGCAGGCCGCCAGGATGAGCGCCGAGGGATTGGCTATCCCCTGCCCCGCGATGTCCGGCGCCGAGCCGTGCACGGCCTCGAAGATGGCCGCATCCTTCCCAATATTGGCTCCGGGCGCCAGGCCCAGCCCGCCGATCAGGCCGGAAGCCTCATCGGAGAGGATGTCACCGAACATGTTCTCCGTAACGATGATGTCGAACTGGTAGGGATCGACGACCAACTGCATCGCCGTGTTGTCGACGATCCTGTCCTCGAACTCTATGCGCCCCTCGTAGTCGGTAGCGACCTTTCGTCCCGCCTCCAGGAAGAGGGCCTGCGTGCACTTCAGGATGTTGGCCTTGTGTACGAGTGTCACCTTGCGCCGATCGTGGGCGACGGCATACTCGAAGGCGAAGCGGACGATGCGCTCGGCCCCGAAGCGGGTAACGATCATCACTGATTCGGCCGCCGCCTGTGGGTCCTTCTCCATGCCGATGAAGTGCTCGACGCCGACATACAGGCCTTCGGTGTTCTCACGGATTACTACGATGTCGATGTCGGAGTACCGACCTCCCGGTACGAGGGTCTTAGCCGGGCGCACGTTGGCGTAGAGATCGAACATCTTCCGCAGCGCCACATTGATCGAGCGGAAGCCCTCGCCGATCGGCGTGGTCAGCGGGCCTTTCAGCGCGACTTTGTTGGCACATATCGAGTCGAATGTCTCGTCCGGCAGCGGCCCGAACCCACGCTCGATAGCCGCCATACCCGCGAGCTGGTGGTCCCACTCGACCTTCGCGCCGGCGGCCTCGAGCACTCGCACGGCGGCTTCCGAGATCTGCGGTCCGATCCCATCGCCGGGTATGAGGGTGACAGACGTTGACACAAGGACCTCCCTCGCGCCTCCTCGGTGGCGCGTCGGCTACGGGCTGACCTGAAGAGCGAACATCTGCGCTGCAGCGGCTAAAGCGCCCGGCGAGGCCGGTGGCTGGGTACCATCCCCGCGGACGATACCGTACCACATGACCACTCCGCTACGTGCGTCCAGAACGAACGTGCGTATGGCCAGGCGGCCGCCGCCTCCTTCCCGGTCCTGCTCGTAGATGAACTCTATCGGCCATACCGCGTAACGGGCATCGAACAGCGCCGCCAGCATACGTATTTCGCCGTAGAGCGGATCGCGAACGTGACGCAGCCCCCCCCCTTGCTGACGGGCCTCGTCTGCCGACAGCAGGTACGGAAACACCTCGATGCTCGGCCGCCGACTCAGCTCCTCCAACTGCTGTTCCGGGGTCACCCAGGTCGCGCGGCCGCTCACCTCGTGCAGCGCGAAAGTGATCTCCATATCGGCGCTGCGGGCCGCCTCCTGTGCGTTGGCGGCACCGCCGACCCAACCACCCGGCACGTGTTGCACGTACTGAACAGGCAGTACGAGCACCGTCTGGCCGCTGAGGACTCCGAAACCGGGTGTAGGCATCGGTTCATCGCCGCCACCCCCACAGGCGACTGCAGCGGCCAGAAGCGTGCCCATCCCTAATGCCGGCCAACGACTACAGATCTGAACGCGCCTCACGATTCCTCCTCTTCACTCCCCGTCGCCTCCGCTCAGCCGGACATCCCGGCGTCCACCCGGATGACTTGTCCCGTGATCTGTCGCGCCATCTCTGAGCAGAGGAAGAGAACGACATGAGCGATATCGCTCGCCTCGGGTAGCCGTCTGAGCGCCGATTGCTCTATCGAATCGGCAACTACATGATCCGGCACGTCGGCTAGCATGTCGGTGCGGACATAACCGGGCGCGACTCCGTTGACGTTCACATTGGACGGCCCCAGCTCGGCGGCGGCAGCGCGTGTCAGTCCCACGAGGCCTGATTTCGAGGCGGCGTAATTGGCAACGCCGAAGCTGCCGATGAACGCATGGACGGACGCGATGTTGACGACCTTGCCGTAGCGCTGAGACTTGAGAAGCGGCGCCACCGCCCTAATCATGTTGAACGCTCCCGTTAGGTTTACGTCCAACACTTCGAGCCACTCCTCGTCCGTCATCCTCCATAACGGTGCCGAGCGATGGATGCCGGCCGCGTTAACGAGATAATGCACGCCGCCGAGCTGCTGCTGCACACGTTCGATGAAAGCATCTACCGCTCGCGGATCGCGCACATCTACGCGCTCGGCCAGGACTTTGACTTCGAGCTGCTGTAGCTCCTGCTCGACCTCCGCCGCTTCCTCTGCAATCGAGCGGCCCGGGAGGTCGACCCAATTGAGGGCGACGTTGGTGCCGCAGCGTGCGAACTCGATCGCGACGTGCCGGCCGATGCCCGTAGCTCCGCCGCTGACCACTACGGTGCGCCCGCGCAGGCCGCCGAAGTGCGCTGCAAGTTTCTCTTGCGTCTCCTCGCCTAGCTCCTCGAGCAGAGCTTCGACGGCCCGACCTGCACCCTCTGGTGCACCGTCTATCTCATGGCTGCCGTCGAGGTTCTCTGGATTCACCGGACCAGCCTATCTGTCGGTGTGTCGGGTTACGCAGGCACTGCCAATCCATGATAGCGCGTGGAGCGGGAAGGTAGCAACCGAGAATCTGGCGAACCCGGCTTCCGGTCGGAGCTGTCTAGGGGCGCGATGCCAGCAGGCGTGCACCGCCCCGCACCTCGTGGTGGGAGATCTCGGAAACGCCCGCATAACGATACTCGAAAAGCAGCCAGATCGCTCCCGTCCGCGTCAGTCGGAGGCCCAGGCCGGCGAAACCGCTGAGG
Source organism: Gemmatimonadota bacterium (assembly GCA_039589355.1). Classification (GTDB taxonomy): domain Bacteria; phylum Gemmatimonadota; class Gemmatimonadetes; order Palauibacterales; family KS3-K002. The sequence continues at coordinate 4,795 of JBDHHM010000003.1, forward strand.
CCGGCCCGGTATCCCGAGATTTGCTCCGCCGCCAGCGGCTCGCCTTCGAGAAACCTGTCGCCACCCAAGCGCGAGGTATCGACCGAGTGGAGTGCGGCGCTAAGGCCGAGATACGGCCGCAGCAGGCCGGTACGGGAGAGCTCGCTCAGGAACGCCAGCCCGAAGACGATGTCTCGCACTTCGAGCTCTACGTCGCGCCGCTCTGCCGTCCACCACTCGACTTCGAGACCTGCCTGCACGGAGCGATTGAAGAAGTCGAAAAGGCCCACGCGGGCCCCGAAAGTAACCCCCGGGTCCGACTCGGACGGAAAGACGGCGCCGCCGAACATGTCGATAGCACTGACACGAAAGGCGACCGGCTGGGCCGAGAGACCCTCGGCGGCGAGCAGCAGGCCGATCGCGAGGCAGCTAAGGGTTCTGGAGGTCACGCTAGCGAAAGTTGAGGAATAGATACGAGAAGAGCACGATCACTCCTAAGTAGGCGAGCCCCACCGTAGGAGCCTGGGCAACGACCATGAGCGAGCCGACAACCGCGCCGAGGAAGCCACCGAGATAGATGATCAGCCTGAGCTCGCGACGCGTTACCGTCCAGATCAGTCGCTCGAGTTCTTCGATGGGATACGCGCGGATGCGATTCTCGACCATTTCGGCGATCGGCAATTCCGAAACGAGAGCCGGCACACGCGCCTGCAAGAACTCCCACAGCGGGCCGAACATGATCTGTTCGGCACGGTCGAGCGCGTCGGCCGGCAGGTAGTCGCCTATCCGTCCGATCGGCACTGTGAGCAGCCACTCGGTCTGTCGAACCAGCGCTGCCTCCAGCAGGTCCCTGACTCGATCGCCGCGGCCGATTTCCACTATCCAGTCGGCGAGGCGATCGGTCAGCCGGCTCGCCGCCTCGGGCCCGAGGTACTCCAGAACGTCCCCGAGCTTTTTGCCCTCGGACGTCCTGAGGAGTCGATCGGTGCGATTCATTACGAATTCTTCGGTAGTATCGTGCCCGGCGAACTCGACAATCCGGTCGGTAAGAACTCCGCCGACCCGAGCCAGCTCGTCATCGCCCATATCGCCGAAGATGTCCTTCACCGGCCGCGCCAGCATATCATCGATCGCGTCGTTAACCGCGGAGGCGGCGCGATCCTGGATGAGCGGCTCACGAAGCAGCGCGGCGACTTCTTCCGCTCCGCCGCGCTCCAACGCCTGGACCGTCTGGCTCAGCGTCCGCTCCGTGATGATCAGCCGGCCGACGATCTGCTGGAACACACCCTGCTGGCTCAAGTAGCCGTCGATGAAGTTCCTGAGCGCGCGGCGCACACGTTCTTGGGCCGCTGGTGACTCGAGCACCTGACCGAAGCGGTCAAGGACCAACGGAAGATAGTTGCGCACGACGGCTTCACCGAAGTTGATCGCGCCCGAGGGGACGAACCTTCCGAGCGGCTCCTCAGATGTGACAAAGTCACGCAGGTTCCGCTCGAAGAACTCACCGATCGCGCCGCGGAATCCGGGGCCTTTTACGACGCCCTCTCCCACATCATGCAGCATCACGACCACCTGCCGGCGCGCTTCCGGTGTGAGCACTCGCTCCAGTGGCTCATCGCCGAACTCGCGATTCAGACGGTCGACGAACTCCCGGACCCGCTTCTCGAACGCTTCGCCGTGCAGGTACTCGGAGAGGCCCTCCAGCAGCCGTTCCCCGAACTCGGTCACAGTCCCGGTCACCTCGTCCAGCCGTTTTCGGGGGATCTCCGAGCGTAGATTGCCGAGTTCGCGATCGAGCATCTGTTCCAGCGCGTTCCGCAACGTCTGGTCGAACCGCTCCCGGAACTCCGGCTGCGCCAGAGTCCGCACGATGTCCTCGTGGCGCAGCAGGTGGGTACCAACGGTCAGGCCTATGCGGTGCGCTATGCGGTCGATTTCCTTCGGGATGGCCCCTTGAGGGAATATCCTGAGGCGGCCCAAGCGAGCGGGCTCATGAGGATGAAAGAGCATCCAGATCGCTACGGCGTTGGTCAGCAGACCCGCAGCGATTCCGATGCCGACGAACACTATCCAATCGACGGCCAGTAATTCCGACACACTAACCTCGAAATCGCGTTGACTTCGCTAGAAACCACGGTCATGTTTCGGCCCATGTCCGTCAGACAGGGACCTATGCCACCGGGCAAGGGCGAACGATTCGAGATCGCTCGCGCCTGGCTCAGCGAACGCGGCGAATCCATCGCCGACGAGCAGCTCGAGCTGGCCCGGATCCCTGCTCCTCCGTTCGGCGAGTCTAACCGCGCTGAGGCCGTCACCGCAAAGCTCAGGGAGCTCGGCGCCGAACCCGACCTGGACGAGATCGGCAACGTACTCGCCCGGTACCCGCCAGGCGACGACACAGGGACAGGAGGTCCCGTAATCGTCGCCGCGCACCTGGACACCGTGTTCGGCCCCGAGACGTCCATCGAGATCCGCCGCGAAGCCGAGCTCTGGACGGGACCCGGCGTCACGGACAACGCCAGAGGCCTTGCCGTGACGCTGGCGGTGTTCCGCTCGCTCATCCATGCCGCCGCCACTCCCTATCACCCGATCCTCTTCGCATTCACTGTCGGCGAGGAGGGCCGAGGTGACCTTCGCGGCGTGAAGCACCTGCTGCGCGACGGCAGTCCGCTACATGATGCCGCGGCCTTCATTGCCGTTGACGGAAGCGGTCTGCGCCACATCGTCAACCACGCCCTAGGCAGCCGCCGCTTCCGGATCACCGTCAGCGGTCCCGGCGGCCACTCCTGGACCGACTGGGGGCGCACAAACCCGGCGAACGCGATCGCGGAGTTCATCCAGCGGCTACTAGAAATCGACCTACCCCAAGACCCGCGGACGACACTCACGGTAGCCAGGCTCGGTGGAGGCACAAGCATCAACGCCATCCCGGCAGAGAGCTGGGTGGAGCTGGATGTCCGGTCCGAGGCCAACGAAATGCTGCGGAGCATCGAGCTCCAGGTCCGCGACGTTCTGGCGACCAGCGTCGCCGGGGAACAGGAACGGGCCGAGGGCCCGCTGACCGCCGAAGTCGAACTCATCGGCGAACGCCCGGCCGGCAAATTGCCGGCCGAGCACCCTCTCGTACAAGCCGCAGACGAAGCGACACGAGCGCTCGGGGTCGACCCCGAACTTGTCGTCTCGTCTACCGACGCGAACGTCCCGCAGGCGTTGGGTATCCCGGCCATAGCGCTCGGCGGTGGCGGCCGCTCGGGCGATACGCACACGCTCAACGAGTGGTTCGAGGACACCGACGGTGCCGCCAGCGCGCTCCGCCTCCTTTACGTGCTCTCCGCGGTCGCGCGTTTCTGAGTCCTGAGCCGCACGTCCGAATAGTGTGCCCTAAGTGCCGGACGGCGCGCTCCAGCTGGCGCTGTGATCCCCCAGCAGGACCGTGCCACGCAGCCCTCGCACCTCTACCTGTGAGCCGATCAGCGACTCGCTCAGCTCGCTATCCTCTAACACTACGTTCTCTCCCACAATACAGTTGCTGAGCGCCGTCCGCAGTATGCGGCTGCCGCGTCCGACCGTCACGTTTGGGCCGATCCTCGAACCGGACAGCTCTACACCGTCCTCGATCCTCACCGGGTCTACGATGACCGTGTCGGCGGGATCCGTGGGTCGCAGCGCGCGTCCCGTCTCCAGCAGGTGCCGGTTCGTGGCGAGCAACGTCTCGGGCTTGCCGCAGTCGTACCAGCCTTCGACCTCCTGCACCCTGATCCGCGAGCCCTGATCGATCATGTACTGAAGCGCATCGGTCAGGAAGTACTCGCCGAGATAGGGATCGGTGGCAAGAGTCCGATCGATCCCTTCAAAGAGCTTGCGGTGGTCACGAATCAGGTAGAGGCCGATGTTGGCCAGGCGCGAGATCGGCTCCTTCGGCTTCTCGACTATGCGCTGCATGAGACCATCCTCGCCCGTCAGAATCACGCCGAACCGCTGATAGTCTTCCACCTCCTTCGCCCAGATGAACCCGTTCACATCCGGGTCGGCTGCAACGGCCGAGAGATCGGCATCGAACAACGTATCGACGAAGACAACAAGTAAGGGCCCATCGATGTACGGCTCCGCCAATTTCACCGCGCCCGCGGTCCCATTCTGGACCGCCTGCTCGACGAACACCGCGGGTACCGTGTAGCGCGCTTTGACGTGAGCCTCGACCTGCTCCTTGAGATGGCCCGTGATGAAGACGAGTTGCTCGACGTCGAGCCGCTGTAGCACATCCTCAATCACGTAGTCGAGAACCGCCTTACCCGCCACCTGGAGCAGCGGTTTAGGCACCGTGTGTGTCTGGGGTCGAAGCCGCGTCCCCTTGCCGGCCAGCGGGATCACCACCTTCACTGTGCGCCTCCTCCCCTCTTGCTGTACAGAACCGCGTCACGGTCATAATTCTAAGGCGATCGGGCGTTGAGGAAACAGCCGGGCGGGCGCCCGGCCGATTCTCCAACCTTGCAGATCCGCCCCACCCCTGTAAGATCAGTGGCAGCGATGCGCTCGCAAATCGATATCGACTATGGCGAATAGCCGTTTCTGGAAAGCACTCAGCGAGAACTCGGCCCAGACCAGCGAGAACGCGGCGGATCCGCGGCTCCGCGGGCGCACGTACCTCGTTCCGTTCGCGGCCGTCTGGGACGAGATCATCGCCATGATCGAGACGAACCCACGCTGGAAGCTGATTCGCGCCGATGAAGGTTCCGGGCTGATCCGCGCCGAGGCTACCACCCCGGTCTTTCGCATCCTCCGCGACGTTCGTTTCAAGCTGAAGCTCGACCGCAACGCACTCACGCGGGTCGACATGTGGTCGGCCTCTCGCGTCGGGAAGGGCGACCTCGGTGCCAACAGGCGCCGGATCGCCCGTTTTTGTCGTCAATTGGACCGCCGGCTGGGGGTAGACAGCTGAGAATCACCCCCCCTCCGATCATGTCGTAGCGATCGCCGCCTCGGCCGGCATCTCGAGCTCGCCCTCGCTCTTAGCGACCCATATCGCGCAGACCGTGTCGCCGGTGACGTTCACCGCTGTTCGACTCATGTCGAGTATCCGCTCGACGCCGACGACCAGGGCGATGCCTTCCAGCGGGATGCCCAACTGGGTGAGCACGATGGTCAGGGTGACCATGCCGATACCGGGGACGCCGGCGGCCCCGATCGACGCCAGCGTGGCGGTGAGGACGACCGTCAGCAGGTCGGCGGCCCCTAGGTCGATCCCAAACACCTGGGCGATGAAGACGGTGCTCACACCCTGGTAGATCGCCGTTCCGTTCATGTTGACGGTCGCGCCGAGCGGCAGGACGAAGGACGCCACCTCGTTCGAAACGCCCAGCTCTTCCTCTGAGACCTGCAGGTTCAACGGCAGGGTCGCGTTGCTGGATGAGGTGGAGAAGGCGAAGACGATGACCTCGTAGTAGTGCTTGAGGAAGAAGAGCGGCGACATGCCGGAGATGCGCAGGCAGATCGGGTAGAAGGTGACCATGAAAACGGCCATCGTGCCGATCGTGATCAGCACGTACTTGAGCAGCGTCAGCAGGACCCCGTAGCCGAACTCCGCCGCCACCGCGGCGATCAAGGCGAACACACCGTACGGCGCCACCTTCATCACCAGCTTGACCAACACGATCATGGCGTCGTTCACGCCGGTCAGGAAATCGAGAACCGGTTTTCGACGCTCCTCCGCGATCAGGGTCAGCGATATCCCGAAGAGGATCGAGAAGAAGATGATCTGCAGGAAGTTCGTCTCGGCCATCGCCCGGAACGGGTTCCTCGGGATGATCCTGACCAGCAGGTCGGATATCGAAGGCCTCTCCCTGACCCTTTCAAGCTGCTCCGCCGTGACGCCGGCGTAATCCTCGACCATGCTCGCCTTGACATCCTCGTCGAGGCCTGTCCCCGGGTTCAGCGTCTCCGCTGCGAGGAGTCCGAGGGCGACGGCCAGTGCGGTCGCCACCAGGTAGAACCCGACCGTCTTGAGGCCTATGCGGCCGAGTTTACGCAGGTTCCCCAGGCTGGCGGTCCCCACAATCAGCGAGGCCATGACCAGTGGGACCACGATCATCACCAGCAGATTGATGAACGCGTCACCGATCGGCTTGATCGCCATGGCAGCGTCGCCGAGCAGGGGCCCGAGGATAGCCCCGAGGATGAGGCCGAGCAATATCTGCGTGTGGAGCTTCATGCGCCGGATCTTGCCGAGAAATGCCATCGTCGCCACAGCCGGGTTGTGGGTTTCCTCGTGTCGCCGTCAGGACCGTGCCAAGATAGGAAAGCATTACAGGCCCGCAACCGGCACCTAGTCGTTTGCGAGCAGCCGGACTAGCTTTCCGGCATGGACAGAACAGCCGTCCTGCTGATCGCCTGCCTGCTTTGCGCCGGCGCCTGCCGATCTGAAACGGCCTCTGACGCCCCGAGTAGCGGGCAGGTGGATCCGCTAGGCAACCTCTCCGGCACACCCAGTGTGACGGCGACCGAGTATACCACGAGCATGCAGTTCCTGCCGCTCGAGGGCACCGCCACGCGGGGGATAACACTCGAGTTCGCCAACATGGCGACGTCGAGCGGGCTCGGTCACAGCTATCTCGGCTGGGAGCTCAGCCGCTCCGGCTGGCGCAGCATCCTGGAGGTCGATTTCCAGGACTCTCCGACGCAGGCGCCCTGGCGGCTGTTCCCTACCGAGGCCGTCCGACTGACGGTCAATGCCGACGGCGATCCCGACGCACTCATCCTGCGCGTCGGATCCGCCGACTACACGCTCGATCTGGGAGGGCATCTCGATGGCTGGGAGGACCGCGCGGGGACCCGGCACGAGGTTCGCGAGGCGACGCTGATACGCCGGGGCGACCCGGTTAGCGGAGTCACGGTCCAGCACCGTTTCGCCATACCGGAGCCCAATCAACCTGCCCGCTTCGGACCGTACGAGCGGGTCATCCTGAGATCGGAGGACGGTGCGATCATCGTCTTCTTCCACACCCGCAGCCCCGAGGTGTTCGGCAGCGACTTCGCCTGGATGTACGCCGACGGACTGACGCGGCGCTGGACAGCTCTCGAAACCCAGACAATCGAGGTGGCGACGTCCTCGCAGTTGCGACGCAACGTTCCCATCCGTACCTGGTTCCGGATCCCGGAGCCCGACATCAAGTGCGAGCTCGCCGCCGCGGAGCGGATCTTCAACGAGCTACCCGCGGAAACAGGGCCCAAACCGTACCACGCGCTCTACTGGGTTAGAGGTTGGATCGAGTTCGCAGGCGAGCGTGTTACAGTGGAAGGTCTGCTGGAACGAGGCGAAGTATAGCAGGACCTAGGCTTCGAACGCCTCGATCCGCCTGAGCGCGATCTTCAGCGGCACCAAAGTCCCCAGCAGACAAATCAGCAGAGCCGCAACTCCGCCCCCCACCGAGACCAGCATGGCGTCCGCCGATAGGCTCGCACCGGTGTGCTGGTGACGAAAGATCGTGAAGACGGGCCAGGACTCGAGTACAAGCACGGCCGCCACGAGCGTGATCGAGGACATCATGAAGAGAAGCCCGCCGATACTGGTGGGGATCTGCGCCATATTCTCGGTCTCGAACTGCGGAAAGACCGTGCCGTATGCCAAAGCCATGGCGGCGAGCGCGAAGCTAATGCCGGTGATCGTCACTACAGACAGCGCCATCATCGCCGGACTCACCTTCAGCAGCAGGTTCGTACCGACGGTGAGTGCGATCGCCATCAGCAGCAGTGGTGCCGTGCCCACCCAGAATTTGCTCCACAGAAGGTCCCGTGCCTTCAGCGGGCTGGAACGCAGCAGCCAGAGCGTCCGTCCTTCCAGGCTCAGGCCGGGCAGCACGAAACGAGCGGCAATTGCGGATAGAACGAAGCCTGCCAGTCCTACGTTGACGTAGGAGACCATATGGGCGAAGTAGTAGCTCACACCCTCGGAATAGATGGGCAGCGCTCTGATGTTGTAGATGTATACGACGACGAGTACGGCGAGCAGAATGAGCTGCGACCATTGCGTGGCGTCGCGAAAGAAGATGCGAATGTCCTTCAGCATGAGCTCGGCGCGACTGCTGCCGAACCGCCGGAACAGGAAGCGGACCCTTCTACCAAAGCGGCGGCCGGCGGTGTGCTTCTGCGCACCCTCCTGCGAGCGGGTGAATGCGCGCGGGTAGAAGTGATGGTGAAAGGCGGCGCCGAGGACGACCACGGCCAAGGCGGTGCTCCACAGCAACACCAGGCTGAAGGGGTCGAACCGATGCCGCACGACACCCATCATGGCTTCCGTGGCCCACTCGCTGGGCAGCCAAGGCGACGTCGGCCCCCTGAGCACGGCCATGAACTCACCCAGGTTACGGAAGCCCTCGGGCCTCGCCAGGCTCTCAGGCCGCAGCAGTCTGATCAGGAGCACCACACCGCCGGCGGCGGCGATGGTGATCACGCCGAAGATGTCCTTCGCCCGGCGCGCCGGGAACACCCTGACGAGGACCAGTGTCACGAATGACCCCACCGCTGCAATGATGAGGAAGAACGGGATCAACGAAGCGAGCGACACCAGGAGCAGAGCCAGGCCGCCACCGTAGACCCGGGCATAGGCGAAGAGAATCGGAACGCACATCAGGGCGACCATCCAGCTCGAGTGGACGGTCGTCTCGGTCAGCTTCGTCAGGTATACCTGCTCCCACTCAGAGGGCGCGGACATCAGCAACTCGAGGTCCTTCGATAGGAAGAACGTCGAGAGTGCCGTGATGACGTTGGAGAGGAGCAAGACGCCCAGGAACGTCAGCAGGATGAGACCGAGCAGCTTCGCAGCCAGCAGGTCGCCGATATCCTCGACGCCCTGGAAGTAGCTGAGGATGCGGTAGATGACGCCGTATGCTACGAGCCAGAAGACGGCGCCGACGACGGCGAACGTCGCCGTCTTGCCGCCGCCCGAACCCTGGGTCTTGAGGCGCCGCAGCGCCGTGAGGCGCTTCGGGCTCAGAATGTGCCAGAACCCGCCCGGCCTCGGACTCACGAGCCCAGCACCTCCAGCAGTTCCTGGACCTCGTGTCCGCCCGTAAGCTTGAGGAAGATCTCTTCGAGACCGGCGTCACCGGCTTTGGCATCGCGGCGCAGGTCGTCCATCGTCCCTTCAGCGCAGATCTGGCCGTTCTGGATGATGGCTATGCGGTCGCAGAGCGCCTCCGCTACTTCGAGCGTGTGCGTCGACATCAACACCGTGCCGCCCCGCTCGACGAAACCTCGGAAGATGTCCTTCAATAGTCGCGCCGCCTTTGGGTCGAGGCCGACGAGCGGTTCGTCGACCACGATCACATCGGGCCGGTGGATCAGTGCAGACGAGATGATGAGCTTCTGTCGCATCCCGTGGCTATAAGCCTCGAGAAGCTCGTCGCGCCAATCTGTTAGCCCCCAGACGTTGAGCAGCTCGTCGATTCTTCGCTCCACCTCGGTCCCGTTCTGGCCGTAGAGGCCGGCCACGAACCTCAGGAACTCGCTGCCGGTGAGCTTCTCGTAGATGAAGGGGCGATCCGGGATGAACCCGAGCCGGCTCTTGGCACGCTCCGGGTCCTGCTGCACATCATAGCCCCCAACGATCACCGTCCCAGCGGTCGGCTGGAGAATGCCGGCGATGATCCGGAGCGCGGTCGTCTTGCCCGCTCCGTTCGGCCCCAGCAGGCCATAGAGGGCGCCTCGGGGAATCGTCAACTCGAGGTCCGTCAACGCGGCGAAGTCGCCGTATTTTTTGGTCAGGCTCTTTAGCTGAATCACCTTTCCTCCACAGACACCACGTCCAGCTGCAGCAGTCCGATCAGCCGCACCAACTCGACCTGCCGAGCCAGGCCGCCAACCACGAAGCGAAGGTGAGAGGCATCGGCGGGGAACTGGCCTAGCGTCGGGTCGACCGGAACCCAGCGATCAAGCCAGACTTCCGGCCACGCGTGATAGTAGAACCGGTCGCGTACGTAGACGAGACCAGCGGCGGTTCGTGCCGGGAGTCCCGCAGAGCGCGCCAGGGCGACGTAGAGGACGGTGTGTTCGTTGCAGTCCCCGCGCCGCATGTCAAGCACCTGCCGGGCGCTTGGCACGCTCAGCGTGATCTCCTTCTCCAGACTGTCATACACCCAGCGCGTCAGGCGTTCCGCAGCGCGCAGCGGATCGGTCTCACCCGCCAACACGTCCTCGACCGTCCGCCGGATCTCGGGGTCGTCGACCTGGATGAGCGGCGTCGGCCTGAGCTGGTCGCCCCAATCGTCGCGCTCCGCCGGCAGCCGGTAGCTCACGCTCGCCGGCATCGGCTCCGCGTCGACGACTAACGTGTCTCCATTCAGGCTCTGGCGCTCGCCCTCCAGATCGAAGCCCTCGAGATCGACGTTTCCGAGCCGAACCGTCAGTCCGGCGATGCGGTCACCACTTGGCAGCTGCGCACCGACCGAGATGGCGGTCTGCTCTATGATGTCCGTCGGCTGCAGTGCCGCCGGGACGGTGCCGCTCACCTCGAGCTCGCGGTAGGCGTTCCAGGCAAGCTCGAACGCCGTTCGCTCTACGGTATACCCCATTGGGCTGGTCGCCTTAACGACCATGCCGTCCGGGTCGAACCAGGACTCGAGCTCGACGCCTCCGAATTCCTGCCGGACATGCCAGGTCGGGACCGTGTCCTCTGTCTGAACGATATAGTCACCGGTCGACGCATCGAAGTCGACGCTGTCGGCGAAGATTATCGTCTCCTGGCCGAGGACTTCGATCGTCACCCGCTGGCGTTCCATGATGCTGGGATCGAACACATCGAAGGCGTATCTCGAGCCCGGCCGCGGGTCCTCGCCGAGCGCGAAATGGATCGGCATAACCTGCGGCAGGACAACTGGGCCGTCGGTGGGCACGGAGAGGCTCTGCCGATCGCCGCCGGCATCGATCTCCAGCTCGAGCAGCGTGTCACCGTTCATGGCGCCGACGACCCTGAAGTCGCCGAAGTCCGAACGCAGGTTGAACCTGAAATCCTCGAGCTGGAGCATCTTGTTCAGCTTGATCTCCGTGCGGGCGCTGGCCGGCGCCTGGCTCCCGAGCGCGGTGATCCGCAACCGCATCGCGTCTTCGAGCACGAACCCGTCGGTCAACGTGTCGATCCTGGAGGACGCGTACCCGATGGTCGCACCGCCCAACTTGATCGAATAGAAGGAGGCGGCTGGCATGAGGTTGGCGGATGCTTCGGCGAGGCGGACCTCGACCGACTGGAAGTACTCGCGCCGGACGTGCCAGGTAAGCACGACGACCCATGCAACGAGGATCGCGCCCCCAATCAGGTGACGCCGCCGCCGCCTGTTCACCATCCCCCCAGCTCCTCCGCTTTACGGTACATGGCCTGCGCCAGGGTCGGTTGTTTCTTCCTGTCGTGAAGGATGCCGAGCGTGTAGTAGGCCCGCGGGCTCGGCTTGAGCTCGACCGAGCGTTCCAGGGCCGCTATCGCCTCATCGACCTGGTTCAAACGGTTCAATGCCTCCCCTAAATAGAGGTACGCGCTGGCGCGGTCGGGATCGAGCTCTGCGGCACTTCGCAGCTCGTCGGCCGCCTGCGCGTACAACCCTTTCTTGAAATAGACCAGCCCCAAATTCTCCCTCGCATCAGCGTTTTGGGGATCGCTGTGCAACGCCTTGGCCAGTTTGGCCTCGGCCTCGCCGTACCTGCCCAGCGACGCCAGAACAGCGGCGATATTGCACTGGAGGCGAACGTCGTCGGGATCCAGCTCCTCGGCCGCCCGGTACTCGGCAAGTGCGCGCTCGTAGTCGCCCAGCTGGTCATACAGCACCCCAAGGTTGTTGTGAGCCCTGAGGTGCTTCGGGTCGAGGGCAAGCAACTCCCTGTAGACGCCGACGGCTTCCTCCAGGGCGCCGTCCTTGCTCAGCTGCTTCGCCCGGCGGTAGAGCTCTTCGCACTTCGCCAGCACCCTGTCGGGCTCAGGCATCAGCCACGCTCCGTCTCGGCGTTGAGCCAGTCGAGGTACGCCTGCAGGCCACCGCTGATTTCGGCGGCTATAACCTCGGGGACCTCGTATGGGTGCAAGCCGCGCACGCGCTCCGTCACGGCGTCGATGTCGGCACGGCGCGCCTTGAGGAGCATCAACACCTCGTCCGATGTCTGCACTTCCCCTTCCCACCAGTACAGGGACCGCAGGCCGGGCACGATGTTGACACAGGCCACGAGACGCTCCTCGAGCAGCTTCCGCGCAAGCGCCTCGGCGCACTGGCCGTCGGGAGCTGTTACAAAGAAGACGACGAAGTTGTTCCGATCAGGCATGCTCAGACAGGGTTATTACCAGTCGTGGCGCCGGAAAGCGCGGTGGGACTTCGGGGGGATCCAAACACCTGTCGGGCAATCTAGCCTGGCGCCGACTCGCTGTCCACCGGAAGCGGCTGTTCACCGCCTACTGATCGCTCGTCTCCTCGGCGTACAGCGGCTCGATGAGCTCCCAGTATTTCTCCTCGATAATCCGCCTCTTCACCTTGAGGGTCGGCGTGATCTCGCCGGCATCGATGCTCAGCTCACGAGGCAAGAGCGCGATCTTCTTCGGTCGTTCGAACCTGGCGAGATCGGCCAACGAGCCGAGCAATTCGCTCTCCATGAAGTCGATGACCCGCTGATCGCGGACGAGTGCCTCATGACTGTCGAACTCGAAGCCCTGCGAGCCGGCCCAGCTCTCGAGCGCCGCGAAATCGGGGACGACCACGAGAATCGTGAATCTGCGGCGGTCACCCAGCATGACCACCTGGCTGACGTAGGGGTTTGCCTTGGCCCGGCCCTCGATAGGCTGGGGAGCGATGTTCTTGCCGCCGGCGGTGACGATTAGGTCCTTCTTGCGATCGGTGATCTTCAAGTAACCGTCGTCGCTCAGTTCACCGATATCGCCGGTGTGGAACCAACCATCCGGGTCGATCGCCGCGGCTGTCGCCTCGGGCATCTTGTAGTAGCCCTTCATCACGTGCGGACCCCGGGTGAGCACCTCCCCATCCCCGGCGATCGCCGCCTCTACACCGGGTATCGGCTGGCCGACCGTCCCGGGTCTTATTCTCTCCAGCCGGTTGAGGGCTATCACCGGCGAGGTCTCCGTCAGGCCGTACCCCTCGACTATCGGCAGGCCGGCCGAGAGGAAGAAACGGGCCAGGATCGGGCTCAGGGGCGCGCCTCCGGAGACGAAGAACCTGATGCGGCCGCCGACGCCTTTACGCAGCTTCGAGAACACCAATCGATCCGCTATCCCGTTCTGCAGGGCGAGGAGCGGACCCACGCGCTTGCCCTCCAACTTGCGATCCAGACGCCTACCCGCCACATCGATCGCCCAACTGAGAATGTTCTGGTGGGCCGGTCCACCCTTTCGGGCCTCTTCCTCGACCTGTGCGTACATCCGCTCGTAGAAGCGTGGCACCATTGTCATCAACGTCGGCCGCATCTCGAGGAGGTCGGCACCAACGGTGGCGAACGATTCGGCGTAGCAGACCGTGGCGCCGGCGGAGAACATCGTATAGTTGCCCGCCATGCGCTCGAAGACATGACTCAGAGGCAGAGCGCTCAGCGAAATGTCGGCCGGGCCGATCTTCAGCACCTCGAGGGTCGACCGGACGTTGGAGAACAAGTTGTTGTGAGTCAGCATGACGCCCTTCGGCTGACCCGTGGTGCCCGATGTGTAGAGGACGGTCAACGTGTCGTTGGGATCGGTTTCGAGAGAGCGCGCTCGGTATTCATCGTCGGGAACCTCGCCGACCCGCTCATCACCCAGCTCGAGCAGCTGGCTGAAAATCCGCACGCCCGACGTGCGGCCCACACTCTCATCGTAGACGATGATGTGTTGCAGTGCTGGGACATCCGCCTTCGCCTCGCGTACCTTCGCCAGCTGCTCTTCCGTCGAGACGAAGACCGCCGTCGCCTCGCTGTCGCGAAGCATGTAACAGATCTGGTCGACGGGAAGGCTCGGGTAGAGCGGCACGCTGATGGTCCGGCTCATCACGCAACCGAAATCAGTAAGAAGCCACTCCGGTCGATTCTCCGACACGATGGCCACTCGATCGCCCGACTCGACGCCGAGAACCGCGAGTCCCAAAGCGACGCGCTTGACGTCGTCGTAGATCTGCTGGTGCGAAATATCGTGCCAGGTGCCGGCCTGCTTGTACCTCAGAGCATCGGGCTTCCGATGCGATTCCACCGCTTCGAGGAACAACTGGGCGACGCTGCCCTCTGGGCTGTCGGCGGGAGCGCCGGCGATTCGCAGGACCGGCGTGCTGGTGTCGCCTTCCATGATTAGTCTCCGGCGCCTGGGTCGCGATCTGGGGCAGGCCGGCCGCCCTCCAGCTGCGCGAGCGTTCGCCGGGCATGCTCTACGTGCGCAGCAGCTTCCTGGTCATCCGGGGGTTGCTTGAGGAAGGCCCTCAGGTGATAGAGGGCATCGGCTGAATCGCCGCGGTGCAGGTGAATGAAGGCCAGGCCATAGTGAGCGGCAGCTGAATGTCGCCCGCTCGCGATGGCCTGCTCATAGAATTTCAGCGCCTCGTCGGGCATCCCGATGTGAGTGTAGATAACGGCCATCTGCTCCATTATCTCGGGATCGTCCGGGCGCTTGCGCAACGCCAGGCGAAACGACGTGAGAGCCTCGTGGTACTTCTCCTGGCCCGCGAGCTTCAGCCCTTCTCGGAAGTAGTCGGGAGGCTCGCCGAGACCTCTCTCACGTCGTGAGAATGGCCACCATCCCATGCCCTTGAACCCCGAGCCGCCGCGGCGGCTCTGCACGTCGGCTCAGCCCTTGCCCCCGCCGGCAATCGCGTTGTAGACGGACGCTAGGATCCAGCCACCGACGAAGCCGTAGATCAGGCCCCAGACGAGAGCGAGGATCGCACCGACGAAGCTCCAGCTGTATCCGAAGTACACGGCCGCCAAGGTCGTGATCGTGTAACCGGCACCGAACCACATCGAGAACAGGGTGGCCACGAAGCCCACCAACCCCAACACCACACCACACGCAAGGCCGAGCGCCTTTGCATTCAGTTTCATGGAACCCTCCTTCGGAAATGACGGCGCACTGTAGAAAACATGGTAGCGCTTGCCAACCGGCTACGCAACGCGCCAATGCCGGGTTCGTCTGAGGCCTGCCGGCTCAACTCTTCTTGCCAAGCTTCACGACGACGACGGGATTGCTCTTGCGTTCTGCCACCGCCGTCCCCCCTTCCGCAGCAACGACCGTGAGGCCTGCACTTTCGACCTCATCGAGGTCGACGTCGGCCGCATCGAACAGCACCAGGCGGCCGCCTGTAGTCACGTGTCGGGCCGCAGCCGCCACGAGCTCGCGGTTCGCTCCGGGCGCGATCGCCACGCCCCGCAGCCTGTGCTCGACTAGGGGGAACCGCCCGTCGGAGAGAACGCGACTGATGCCGTGCTGTTCAGTAGATTCATCAGGTGTGGTGCGAACGACGATTACTTCCAGCTCGGGCGCCAGTTCGACCACGGCGACTGCCGAATGCGCCAGTCGCTCATCGAGCAGCAGGTAATCCCGTTCATCCGCTAAGCCGCTCAGCGCGACGATCTTGAGTGCGAGGTCCTCATCCTCGAAAACCGGGCGCGGAGCCCGCGGCTTCCCCGGGTCACGCCTCAGGTCGGCGACACCGTTCTCGACGGGGTAGTCGTGCCGGCAGTTGGGACAGCCCAGCCAACCACGTTTGACGCGGCGCTCCTCGACCTCCTCTACGAGCAGCACCAGCCCGAAGGGCGGGCCGCAACGCGGACAGGTGAGGAGGTCCGTCAGCTCAAAGTACACGCTGCACTTCGGCCAGCGCCCAGCGGGTGAGGATGTCGCTGGCCAGCTTGATGTCCTCCTTGCGCGAGTCTTCGTCCGGGCGGTGGCTGATTCCTCGCAGGCTGGGGATGAAAAATAGGCCGGCGGGAGCGACGTGGGCTACGCTCATGGCGTCGTGGGCCGCCATCGACACCATGCGCATCCATTCGACGTCCGCCTTCTTGCAGATCTCCTCGAAGCGCGAGGTTACCTCCTCGGACATGGGCATCGGACGCACATTCGCGATCGGGAGCATCTCGAGGCCAACACCGGGCGCGCGTGGGCCCGTCGTGGCCACCAGTTCCTTGAGACGCCGGGCGACCTCATCTTGATCACGGTCGGTTGCGCCCCGGTGCTCGACGATCGCCCACGCCTGATTCGGGATGACGTTGGCAACGCCGGGCGCGACGCCCATCGCTCCGCAGGTGATGACCCCATTGTTCACGCCGCGAACGAGCTGCGGCAGGCGACCGACCATCCCGGCGATGGGAACCAGGGCGTCGCGACGCTCCCGCATCGGTGTCGTACCGGCGTGGTTGGTCTCACCCATGCTCTCCAGGCGCCAGCGCCTGATCCCGGACACGTGTGTGACGAGCCCGATCCGCTTGCCGGCGTCGATCAACTGCCGCCCCTGTTCGATGTGTGCCTCGGCGTACACCGCGATCTCGATCGGCGGCTTGTAAACGAACCTCGGCACCAGCTCGCCGGTCTCCCGGCTACGCCTGAGCTTCTTCTGCAACCCGCGCTCCGCCAGAACGTCCGCCAGCATGACACCGTCGCGGTCGCGCAGCAGCGGCTCCTCCTCGGGAATCTTGCCGGCGAAGGCACGGGAACCCCACAGCCCGTTCCCAAACCGGTGGCCCTCTTCATCGGCCCAGATCGCCACCGCAACCGGTGCGTTGCGATGCTTCTGCAGGACCTTCTGCATTGCCACCAGCGCGCCGGCGACGCCCAGCGCGCCATCGAGCCAGCCTCCGTTGGGAACGCTGTCCAGGTGAGACCCCATCACGACGTAGGGCCCCGGACCATCACCGTTCACAAGGAACGTGTTGCCGGCCTGGTCGCGAACGCTCTTAACGCGACGGGAGCGCGAGAACGCCATGGCGGCAGCCGCATGCGCCTTGTCCTCCCAGTCGCTCAGGCCGAGCCGCGTGATCCCTTCTTTGATGGCGCTGATCGCCCTGAACCTCTTCAAGTGCTGATGTATCATGATCCGTTCACCCGGTCGCAGGAGGCCTTCGCCTCCACCCCATCCCGCACCCGGAGCTCGCCGCTCAAATCCGGCGCCCTGCCAGGTTCGCTCTGATAACGATCTCCTCTACCGCGACGCCTTCAGGTTGTGCTAACGCGAAGAACACGGCCTCGGCGACGGCAGCCGGCTCGAGCATCTCCGCCCTTGAGGGTAGATCGGCCCGGCCGGCGGGATCGAATCGATCCCACATTGGCGTATCCACCGCCGACGGCTCGATCCAAGTCGTTCTCAGCCCGGTGCCACGCAACTCCTCGACCAGAACCTCGTGCAACCCACGCAGGCCGAACTTAGAGGCCGAGTATGCGGCGTTGCCCGGGAAGGCCCTGCGGCCCGCCACCGACCCTACGTTTATGATGTGCCCGGAGCCGCGATCGAGCATGCCGGGCAGGCAGACGCGGATCAACTCGAACGGCGCCCGCAGATTGACCGCCAACAGCCGCTCGAAAACCTCGCTCCCGGTTTCCCCGAACGGCGCCAGCTCGAACAACCCTGCGTTGTTGACCAGGACATCAGGTCCGGCTTCCCAAACCTCCCTCAAGCGGTCGGGGAACCGGTCGATGAAGCGCCGCTCGGTAATGTCACCGACGAGTGTCCGGGCGTCGAGCCGTGCCGCCAGCTCTTCCAACGGTTCCGACCTACGGCCGATCACCAACATCTCCGCACCGGCGAGCGCTAGTCGCTCCGCCAGCGCGCGGCCGACGCCGCCGGTCGCCCCCGTCAGCACGACCTTCACAGCCGATAACTCGTCTCCCATCCTCGTTACGCGCTAGAGGAGTGAGAAGCGACGAGCCGCAGGAACTCGTCCCTGGTCCGCTGGTCGCTGCGGAAGACCCCCTGCACCGAACTGGTGATCGTCCGCGAGTTCTGCTTCTCGACCCCGCGCATCATCATGCAGAGGTGGGCGGCCTCGATCACCACGCCGACGCCCTTTGGCTGAACTGCGTCCTGGATCGCCCGCGCTACCTGATCCGTGAGGCGCTCCTGGACCTGCAACCGCCGGGAAAAGACCTCCACAATCCGCGGTAGCTTGCTGAAACCGATGATTCTACCGTCGGGTATGTAGGCGATGTGCACCTTGCCGTAGAACGGTAGCAGATGGTGCTCGCAGATCGAATAGAGCTCGATGTCCTTGACGATGACCATCTCGTCGTGATCGGCCTCGAAGACCCCCTCCCCGATGACCTCCTCGACGCTCATCTCGTAGCCACGCGTCAGCCACAACAAAGACTGCTCGACCCGCTCAGGAGTGTCGCCCAGACCTTCACGCTCCGGATCTTCGCCGAGCAGCTCCAGTTGCGCCCGGATCAGCTCCCGCAGACGCTGGTCTCCGGAAAGCCTGATTGCGCCTCCTCGCTCCACCCTCGAATCTCTGTCGCCCGACATCATCTCGATCCTTCATCCCCACGGTACTCCACTAGGTTGCGCTCGGATTCCGAGACCACCACACGCTCCAGCATCCCACTCGGCAGAACATCAGCGAGTCGACACCAGATCTGCACCGCGATGTTCTCCGCCGTCGGGATTACACCCTCCAGCCACGGAACGTCCGCATTGAGATTCGCGTGATCCACATCCTCGAGCACTACCTCCTCGACCGTCTTCTTCAGCCGCTTCAGGTCGAACACGTAACCCGTTCTCGGATCCACTTCACCTCTGACCGTCACCTCGAGGCCGTAGTTGTGGCCGTGACCGCTCGGGTTGTTGCAGAGACCGTAGACTTCCCGGTTCTCTTCGTCCGACAGGTTGGGATTGTGCAGGCGGTGGCCGGCGCTGAAGTGGAGCCGCCGTGTCACACGGACGATGGGCATAAGTTAGCTAGCTCACAGGCCGCCGGGGAAAACGTTGCCAGAACCCGGCAAGTTAAAGGATCGCCAGCGGTAAGTCGCCCTAACTTACCACCTCGCATGGGACAGTGCCAGTTGCGCCCTGCGATGCGGGTGCCGGGCGTAAGACGCGGCACAAAAAAGTCGGCCCCCGATACTCCGGAGGCCGACACAGCGAAGGCCGGACCGCAGGGCATTCTATTGAAGCCCTACTGCAACCAATCGTGCCTTCCCTCCAGCTTTCCGCCTTCCCGAAAGGGCATGGCGTCAACCGGAGAAGCGAGGCCCGCACATTCTCGTGTTGGCTCAAGAATGGGTCGCTGCGGCCCTGCACTCGCCTATAACCATAGTAATGCGGGCTCGAAATAACGTCAATTGAATAAATACCGAAGAGTGAGGTCAGTGCGCGGCGAGTTTGATGGCCACCATGACGAGAGAGCCGAGGAGGAACATCCCTGTGCTAGTCGGTCGTCCGTGGGCCTGACCTTCGGGCAGCAGGTCCGCGGCTCCGATGTATAGGAAGGAACCTCCGGCCAGCGAGAGGAGGATTCCTAGCAGCTCGTCCGAGATGCCTCTGAAAGTGAAGTAGCTGACCAGCACCGCGAGCGGTGTGACCATCGCGAGAGCGGTAGTGATCAGAGCGGCGCGCTGCCCGGGAACACCAGAGTGGTAGAGGGCCGACATGGCGGCGATTCCTACCGGCAGTTTGTGCGCAATCACGAGCATGGCCGTGACAGAGCCGAGGAGCGCGCCGGCAGTCAGCCCAGCACCGACCGAAACGCCGTCGACGATCGAGTGGATCGCCAGGCCGACGACGACGAGCGGCCCCACTGTCTGGACGGCGTGGTCGTGATGGTGCTCGTCGAGAGGCGATTCTCCGCGTGCGTGCACGTGCGGAATGAAATGGGCCTCGACGAGATAGAACACGATGAACGCGACGAGGGTCCAGACAAGACCCGTTTCTGCACCAACGAGGTCCGCCGCACGCGGCAGGAGGTGTAGCAGCGCGCCACAGACCAGCAGGCCGGCAGCGAAAGCGATCAGTTCGGCGGTGTGCCTGATCGCCCAGGGCTCGAAACGGCGAACCGTCCAAACCCCGACCAACATTCCCAAGGCCGTAAGCAGGGCAAACGCGATAGCGGCCGCCGGCGGCGCGGTTCCATTTGACCCGCCCATCACGGAAATCAGGTACACCGTTGAGATGAACGACATGCGTCGCTCCGTACACTCAGTGGTTTAGCTCGTCTCCACGCGCAAAGATACGAGAGTCCGGGAACGACCGCCAAGATGCGGCTTGACACCCCAAGAAGCTTAGAATAGTCTGAATCGATCATGCGAACATCGGGAACCATAAGGCGAATAGTCGCCCTGCAACTGCTGATCACAGCACCGCTGGTAATAGGTGGGCGCCTCGCGCTGGATTGTCGCTCGATACCGGACGGGCAGCTGCACCTCGAAGTCGAGCATTGCGCCTGCTGCGCAGCCGCACACGACCACCGGCTCTGCACCCTGGTGTACCAGTCCACGTGGTCGCCGGCTTCGTTGGCGCCGCGCTTCGCGCACCGTGCGCCACCTGTCAACGACGCCCCCAGCGTAGCAGTAATCGCGCACAGCGATGGGGGTACCTGTCTTCAACCGATTCGCGCGCCTCCCTTCTCAGCCTGACCTGCAGGTCGGCGACTAGCCGACACGATCTCAAGAAGAGGACGCATCAACAGCTCGCCAGCGCCCGGTCGGTGCTGCGATTCGAGCTGCCATTGGATTGAACCAGGTGGGGTTATGCAAGTCAAGCGAACCTTTGGGATCGTCGTATTGGCCCTGACCCTCGCGGCTGCGGCACCGCTGAGCTCCTGGGCGCAGGAGGCGAAGATTGACAGCCTCGAGGCACGCATCAGGGAACTCGAGGCCCGTCTCGATAGCCTCTTGGCGGCTCTGGCGAGCGGCGAGGGGGCCGACAGCGCGGCGCTCAGGGCGGCGGCCGAGCTCGAAGCGTTACGCGCGGCGGCACAGGCGGCAGCCGCCGAGCAGGAACCGCCCGACACGGCGCAGGAGAGTCGCACGCGGGACCTGAGTGTCCTGAACCCCGAGATCAGCGTAACTGGCAACGTTGTAGGGACTTACACGGCACCGGTTGACGAGAGAAACAAGTTCACCGCGGTGCCGAGGGAGTTCGAGTTCGGCTTCGAGTCCGCCCTCGACCCCTACACGCGAACGAAGATCTTCGTTAGCTACGAGGAAGAGCTGGAGATCGCCGGCCTGGACCTGGAAGAAGGAGAGGGGCAAGAGCACAGCGGCTTCGGGATCGAAGAGGGCTACCTGTACTGGGTCGGCCTTCCGGCCAACCTCGGCCTGAAGATCGGGAAGTTCCGTCAAGAGATCGGGCTGTACAACCGCTGGCACACCCATGCGCTCTGGGAAGTCGACCGCCCGCTACCAGCGGTTGCCTTCCTGGGTGACGACGGCTTGATCCAGACCGGGCTCGCGTTCGCGCTCCCCACTCTTGTCACGGGGCCCGGCACTCATATCGCCACGCTGGAGATCGCCCGCAGCGAGAACGAAGCGCTGTTCGAAAGTGCCAACGAGCTCAGCTTTCTGGGGAATGTCCGGAGCTTCTGGGATCTCAGTCCCAGCACATACCTGCAGTTCGGCGCGACAGGGGTGTACGGCGAGAACAACGATGCAGAACAAACGTTCAAGGCCAGCCTGCTGGCCCTCGATGTTTCCTTACGCTGGAGGCCGCCCGGTCGGGCTCTATATCGGGATTTCAGCCTCAAGGGCGAGTGGTACTTTGCCAGACGGGACTTGGGTGCCAGTGAGCTTACCGGGAACGGAGGGTATCTCCAGGCCAACTACCGACTGACCCGGCGCTGGCTCGCCGGGTTCCGGGGCGACTACCTGGACAACTACGGAGAGGGCGGCGAGCTGTACCAGCTGGTGCCGAGCATCACCTGGTGGCAGAGCGAATGGGTATTCTTCCGCCTGCAATACAACTATGTGAAGCCGGAGGACGGCGGCGGCAACCACACGGTGTTGCTGCAGACCGTCTGGGCGATGGGCCCGCACAAGCACGAGACGTACTAGCCAGAGGGGCTGAGGACAGATCGGCGCGGAGAGAGCACGATGAGAGTTATCAACGGACGCGGTAGGCGAAGGACAGCAGCGGCGGTAGTAGGGCTCCTGGTCGTGTTTGCTGGGCCGGCAGAAGCTCAGGACAAACTCCAGATAGTGACCACGCTACCCACCTTCGCCGCTATTACTCGGGAATTGACGGGCGACCTCGCCGAGGTGAAGGCAATCGCCCGCGGCGACGAAGATCCACACTTCGTCAACCCTCGCCCCAGTTTCGCGGCGAGGGTCGGTGCGGCAGACATCTTCGTCGTCACGGGGTTGGATCTAGAGCTCTGGGTGCCCGCAGTTACCGATCGAGCGAGAAACCCCAAGGTCGTCGAGGGCGGTCCAGGTCACGTGGTGGCCTATTCCGGCGTGAAGCTACTGGAGGTCCCGCAGAACGTGTCCCGCGCCGGCGGTGACGTACACGTGTTCGGCAACCCCCATATCCACACCGACCCGGTTAACGCGATCATAGTCGCCCGCAACATACTGGCGGCGTTGAAGAGAGTAGACCCTGGGAATGGGGGCGTCTACGAGGATAACGCCCAGGATTTCGAGGACCGTGTGCTGCGGCGGACGTTCGGCGATGAGTTGGTCGAACTGTTGGGAGCGGACGTCATCTTTCGCTTGGCGCGGAACTACGAGTTCTGGGAATTCGCCCGGAACCAGAGCTTCCAGGGCAAGCTTCTCACGGACTATCTCGGAGGCTGGTTGGCCGAGGCAGCGCCGTTCCGTGAGCGTAGAATGGCCTGTTTCCACAAGAACTGGGCCTACTTTACCGCCCGTTTCCAGATCGACTGCGCGGTCTACATAGAGCCCAAGCCGGGGATACCTGCTTCACCTGGACACCTGTCGGAGGTTGTCACGTTCATGCGTGACGAGAACATCTCTGTCCTCTACGCCGCCAACTACTTCAGCCATTCACAGGTGGAGCGGGTGGCAGACAGGACGAACGCGAGGGCAGTGATCGTTCCGGAACACGTGGCCGGAGCCGAAGGAGTGGACAGCTACTTCGACCTCATCGACGAATGGGTTTCACGATTAGCGGAGGTCTTCCTGGCGCTCGAACGGCAGCCCGCTCATCGCGACGACTGAGGCCACGGAGGCGAATCCGGTGGTTCAAGGGGGGCCGGCGACCTCGTCGGGTAGTAGAAGGCGGACAAAAGATGGAGTTGATGTTTCCGGCCCTAGTGGTCTCACTGGTTCTGGTCAGCATCCACGCGTACCTCGGGATTCACATCATCGCCCGGGGCGTGATCTTCGTCGACCTGGCCCTAGCCCAGGTGGCTGCCATGGGTTGGGCGGCAGCAGGTTTGGGTCTTTCCGACAGCCTGGGTGGGTGGTTGGGCATTCCGGCTTCGGTGGCCGGTTACACGATCGGCTTGGCGGCCACACTCATCGCTGCCGCTCTATTCAGCATCACCCGCATGGAGCACAACCTGATTCCTCAGGAAGCCATAATCGGGATCGTCTACGTGGTGGCCTCGGCGGCGACAATCATCCTGGCCGCCCAGGCCCCCCGCGGTTCTGAGCATGTCGAGGAGCTTCTTTCCGGCAGCCTATTATGGGTGACCTGGCCCGAGATCTGGAGAACCGCTGTGGTCTACGCTGCTATCGGCCTGCTGCACTGGTTCCTGAGGGATCGCTTCTTGACGATCTCGATAAAGCCAGAGGAAGCGAGAAGCTTGGGATGGTCGGTGGCGGCGTGGGACTTCCTCTTCTACACGGTCTTCGGTATTGTCGTTACCATCTCCGTGGCTATCGCGGGAGTGCTGGTCGTGTTCAGTTTCCTGGTGATTCCTGCCGTCATCGCTTTCCTGTTCACGGCGCAGCCCAGCCGGCTCTTGGCATTCGCTTGGTCATCGGGCACGCTGGCGACGCTGCTGGGTCTATACGCTTCTTACAAGACAGATTTGCCGACAGGCCCAACGTTGGTCTGCGCCTTCGCGCTCGTGCTGGTATTGGCCTTCGGGCTGCGCAAGATCATTCACCGCCGATCGGCGGAGGCGGTCGCTTGAATTCACTTGTTCCCTGCCACCCGGCTGACCCAGGCGCTTCTACGATCGTAGAAGCGCCACTTCTTTTCGGTGCCTTTCGTGATCCCGACACGGGTCGTGCGCTCCAGCGCGCCCGCCGGGAGCGGTTCCCCCTCAGCGACGAAGAGCGGGGCTTCGGTCAAACGGTGCCGCTGGAGGCTCGGACGGACAGCCAACGCCTGAGTGAGCTTGGCCGGGCCGGAGGTAAGCTCCAGATCCGGCCGCGCGCGCCGGCGGCGGCGCATCGTGTCGAGTCCCTCGACCGGCTCCACCGCCCGGACCAGCACGGCGGCGGGATAGCCTTCGCGCCCCACGACGACGTTCAGGCACCAGTGGATCCCGAAGTTGAGGTGGATGTACGCGGTGCCCGGAGGGCCGAACATGGGGTCGTTGCGGCTGGTGCGCCCGAGGGAGGCTGCAGCGTGGGAGGCCGGATCGTGCGGTCCCGGATACGCTTCCGTCTCGACAATTCGTCCCACGCACCGCGATCCCCTACAGTCTGAAACGAGGTAGGCGCCGAGCAGTTCCCGGGCCACCGTCTCGGCGGCCCGGTCGAAGAAGGTCAGCGCTAGGGGCTGGTAGCGTCCTCTCACTCGCCGCCGGCTTCCCGCTCCTCCCGGCGCGCCTCGAGAACCCGCTCAGCACGGCTCCCCGATAGGACCTCCTTCACCCGCTCCGGCTCCTCATCGAGTATCCGAAAGGTGTCGGCCCCGAACGCGTCGACCAGGGTCTCGGCGGTC
>JBDHHM010000004.1:0-33912 GCA_039589355.1 Gemmatimonadota bacterium
CTCAGGTCGCCGATACGACCGGGGCGCTGGTTCCCAACCCCGTGTTCGACTCTTCGCTGCAACATAGCGGGCTGGTCTGTGCGGCGTGTCATGTGCGGGGCTGGCAGCGCTACGGGCCGCCGCGTCGTGACGGCTCGCTAACGGCCTCGCCACCAGGCTCGCCGCACGGTGGTGCGAAGCGTACGGCGTACTTCGAGGACTCGCGCTTCTGCGCGGGCTGCCACCAGTTCGAGCTTCCCGCTCCCAACGGCAAGTCGCTTCAGAACACGTTCGAGGAATGGCGGTCGAGTCGCTACGCGGAGCAGGGGCTGGGGTGCCAGGGCTGCCACATGCCGGATCGGCGCCACCTGTGGCGCGGCGTACACGACTCGCTGACGGTCAGCAGCGGCGTCACAATCGAGTGGGTGACGGCTTCCGCTCGCTCGGCCGAGTCCGTCGCGTTGCGGGTGACGAACTCCGGGACGGGGCACCGCTTCCCGACGTACGTGACGCCAGAGGTGATCGTAGGCATCGAGCTCCTCGACGCGGATCGCCGAGTCATCGCCGGCACCGCAGTCGAGTCCGCGATTCGACGCGTCGTCGAATCGCGGGGCGGAATCTGGGTCGAGCTCTCAGACACGCGCCTCGCCCCGGACAGCAGCTTGATCCTCTGGGCTGGAGCCGAGGAACCGCGGGCCCGCTTCGCCCGCGGTACGGTCGTCGTCTACCCCGATGCGTTCTATCAGAGGATGTTCAGCGGAATGATGGCGGGCGCCCTGAGCGATACGTCCGCGGCCCTGATCTCGGAGGCCTACCGGCGAGCGAGCGAGAGTGCTTTCACGATCTTCGACGACACGATCCGGGTGCACTGAGGGAGCGTTTGGGAGTTGGGAGGGCGGTCCGTAACTGCCCCCGCGCGCTGTGGACCCTGGAACCGCTGCCGGTGTAGCTTCGTAGTGGATCAATGATGGACACCGTTCTTCTGCTAAAGATCGCCGGAGCCGCTCTGACGTTCGCCCTCGGGATCTGGATCGGCCTGGGTATGCCCGGGCTCAAACGGTCCAAGCGCTCCCGTGAGTGGCAGTCGTCCGACCGGCTGCACGCTACCTGGCTCAACCGCGTGTTCTTCCGCATGGAGCGTTCGGAGCGGCGGTTCGGGTCCGGCCTCATCACGCCCGGGGACAAACCGGATGGGACCGACGAGGGGCAGCAGGAGCAAGCCGACTCGGAAGACTCACCCGGCGAGGTGCGCCTGCGGCGTACCTTCGAGCGCTGACTGGTGGCGGCGTCGGCGGCGCCCGGGTAACCACGAACACGTCCTATAGCAGCCCTAAGAATCTTCGGGTGTGTGGACGCGCAGCGTGCGCAGCCTGCCCAGCGCGGCGGCGAGCTCGTGGATGCGGAACTGGGCGTAGTCGCCGGGCTGTCGCGAGTCGATCGTGTCGAGCCCCTTCTGCCGGACCTCCTCCATCAAGCCCTCTAGCGCCCTACGCACCGTGCGGCGGCCATCGAGCCAGCGGCCGGCGGCGTGAACCATCGCCTGGGCGATGGCGCGGACCTGCGCCTCCTCGACGAGCTGTTCCAGCGCGCTAAGCTCGAGCTCTTCCGTCCCGAACAGGACGCGGGTAGAGGTCTGCACCTTGATCGAGACGGACTTGCGCCCCTTCTGGGCGTCGATGCTGGCCGGGTCCGGGACGCGTGCGAGGAGCGGCGACCAGGGTCCGCCTTCATGGGCGCGCTCGGTGCGGAAGCGTTCTGCGACCTCCTTAGCGCCGGCTGTCAGATCCGCCGGCAGATATCTGCGCATGCCGATGACGGTATCGGCGACGTCGAAGTAGTCGCCGGCGCCGCCGACGACGATCGCGGTGGAGATGCCGAGCTCTTCGTATAGCTGTCGGGCGCGGTCGATGAACGGCGTGATCGGCTCGTCGGCGTCGTGGATCAGCGCCTGCATCCGCGCATCGCGGATCATGAAGTTCGTGGCGCTCGTATCCTCATCGATCAGCAGGCAGGAGGCACCGACCTCGAGGGCCTCGGCGATGGCCGCGGCTTGGCTGGTGGAGCCGCTGGCGTTCGGGGTCGAGAAATGGGCGGTGTCCTCGCCGCGGGGCAGGTCGGTGATGAAATTAGAGATGTCCACCGCGGCTACCGAGCGGCCGTCCTCAGCGCGGATCTTCACCGCGTTGGGCACGGTCACGGCCAGCTCGCGGCCGTCGCCCTCGACATGATCGTAGATACCGTTCTCGATAGCGCGGAGCAGGGTCGACTTGCCGTGGTAGCCGCCGCCGACGATGAGGGTGATACCGCCGGGCACCCCTATGCCGGTTACCTGTCCCCGGTTCGGGGCCTCGAGTGTGACCGTCAGTCCGTCGGGCGGCTGGAAGGCCACGGCCTGCGACGCGGCGAGCGGCTGGTCATCGACGCCGCTGCGGCGCGGGAGGACCGCGCCGTCAGGGATGAAGGCAATGAGGCCGCGTTCCTCGAGTTGGTCGCGGAGCGCGGCCGAGTCCTCGGCCAAGAAGGCATGGCTGCGCAGCGTCTCCAACTCGCCTGTCGCGGGCGCCAGAACGCTGCGCAGGGCGCGGGGGATGTCGCCGAGCAACATCTCGGCCGCCTGGCGGCCGAGCACGCGGCGGCCGGCGGCGGGCAATCCCGCGGTGAAGCGGGCGACGACGCTGCCCGCCTCGTCGATCTGCAGGCTGGTACGCTCGAGGATGCACTGCCCCGGCTGCAGGATGCGGACGGCCCCGCTCTTGCCGCTCCCCCGGTCGTGGCTGATCGAATGCAGCTCGCGGTGCAGACGGCGGTTGAGGAAATCGGCCGCTGCCACGCGCCGGACATCCGGCTTCAAGACACCCTCGGTCAAAGCGACGATCTCGGGTGGAAAGACGGCACGCAGCCGACTGGGCGACGCGAAGGGGTCACCCTGGACGTAGTCGATGTGGAGGGCGTGATCGCCGAAGTCGTAGCTACCGGCGATCTGCTTGTAGGCGCCGTAACTTCGACCGTCGATCGCCTTGAGCGAGGAGTGCAGGATGTCCTTGGCTTTGGGGATCATCGTGCCACGTGGCTGCTTGCATGTCGTCCCCGGCTCGACATATTGCTTGCCGTCGAGTCAGTCTTCGAGTCACACTGACGGCAGTGACGAACGCTGCACCTTTTGAATGGAACAGCTCCTGGCCGGGGCGCTCGGCCCAATATTCATCTTCCTGCTGCGCATCGTTGACGTATCACTGGCGACGCTGCGGCTGATATCGGCCGTGCGAGGCCGGAAACTGCTCGCCGCGTCGGTCGGGTTCGTCGAAATCTTGATCTGGATAGTGGTTGTCGGCACGGTGGTTCGCAATCTCGATTCGCCCCTGCTGGTGCTCGCCTACGCCGGCGGATTCGCGGCCGGTACATGGGTAGGTATGACGATCGAAGAGAAGCTGGCGCTCGGTCTTGCGGAGGTACAGGTGGTCTCGCGCACCGCCGGCGTCGAGATCGCCGAGGCTCTGCGCGATGAGGGGTTCGGTGTCACCGAGATGCTGGGCCAGGGACGCGAGGGTCGAGTGGAGATCGTGTACACAGTTGTTCAGCGGCGCTCGTTGAAAGAAGTTACTCGTGTGGTCCAGCGCTGGGATCCGGAAGCGTTCGTCCGGGTGGAAGAGCCACGCTCGATCGAGCGGGGGTGGCTGCTGAGTCGGCGGCGCAAATGAACGCCTGGTGGCGTAAGAGCGCCGCGGTACGGCCGCCGGGAGTGCGTAGGCCGCGAGAGTGGGATGATGTCGAGCGGCAGCGCCGGGTACGGCGGATCCTGTTTTGGATCCTCTGGGCCAACCTGGCGCTGGTCGCGGTCAAGGTGGCCGTGGGTTGGGTGATTGGGTCGCTCTCGGTGTTGGGCGACGCGGCCCATTCCGGCACAGATGCCCTCAACAACGTGATCGCGCTGACGGCCATCTACTTCGCCGCCGCGCCGCCGGACGATGAGCACCCTTACGGACACGGCAAGTTCGAGACGCTGGGCGCTTTCGTCATAGCCGGCTTCCTCTCCATCACCTGCTTCGAGTTGCTGAGGTCCGCGGCGCTGAGGCTGATCCGCGGCGGAGCGCCGCCGGAGCCTGACGCGACGGCCATGATCATCCTGGCGGCGACGATGCTTGTGAACATCGCGATCGCGTACTACGAGCGCCGCCGCGGCAGGGAACTGCGCAGCGAGCTGCTCATCGCCGATGCGCGGCACACGCAGGCCGATGTCTGGGTGACGCTGACGGTCCTCGTCGGCCTCGGCCTGGTCCGCCTGGGGTGGGGGCAGGCCGACGCGATCCTGGCGGTGATCGTGGCGATCGTCGTCGCCCATAGCGGCTACCAGATCCTGCGCAGAACCGTTCCGGTCCTGGTCGACCGGGCGGCCGTCGACGCGAATCGTGTCTATGAAGTCGCGTCCGCGGTGGAAGGCGTCGAGAGTGTGTCGGGCGTCCGCTCGCGCGGCCGACCCGGCGAGGGGTTCGCCGAGCTCACCGTCCGCGTCCATCCCGCCACCCAGGTGCGCCAGGCGCACGCCATCGCCGATGAGGTCGAACGGCGCGTCGCCGCGGAGCTGAACCTAGAAGACGTTGTCGTGCACGTGGAGCCGAGTGAATTGCATTGAGAGCTCCGTGCTGGCGTCGGCCTTTTCTGTGCTTGAATCGATGGTTGGTGTCAGGCGTGGAGTGACCGGTGGTCGGTGACCGGTGACCGGTAACTGAGAACGAGTGACTTCCGAGAAGAACGCGAACGACCGATCACTGGCTACCGGCCACTGACTACCGGCCACCGGTTACCGGCTACCGTCCCCCTCCACTCTCCACACGCAACGCTCGTCTCCGCGCCGCTGGCACTCTGGATGCGCGACCGTCGTTTTGCCCAGCCCACTCAGTTCCAGCAGGCTGGCGGCGAGCGAGCCGTACAGTTTGCAGGCGGCGCTGTACTCGCCGACCCGCGCGGTCAGAGCATCGGTGGCGCGGATCTCGAGCGGCTCGGTCTCAACGGTCTTATCGGCTGCGATCAGGTAGGTGCCGTGAGCGGTGCGCAGCGTGCGGTGGGCGGCGCGCTCGCGCAGCGGTAGCGGCAGTCGCCGGGCGATGCGGCGGAGCAGGCCCGCGGGGCCCGAGAAGTAGAGCCCGGCCAGCTCGCGCCCGGCGGCGGTGAAGACGGCACCGGCGTCGGAGCGGCGGGCGACCAGCTCGAGGAGCGCCACGACCTCCGCCTCGGCGACGCGGCGGCGCTGGCGTGCGAGACGTCGGAACTGGCGGATCTGGTCCTCGACGACGCCGCTGAGCCCGAGGCGATGCGGAAAGAACGAATGGGGATGTTCATGCGACATCAGCTCCGGCGGGGTATCCTGCTGTTGTACCGCCTGCAGGAGTGCCAGTGGGAGCCTGGCGTCGATATTTCGATCCGGAGGGTTCATTCCCCTACACGTTTCACTGGTGCCCTCAACCGAAGGCGATCGCTACCGTCGCGGTGATCACAACGATACCCATCAGGTTGAGCCACAAGCCTGCGCGCCTCATATCGGCGGGCTTAATGTAGCCGGTCCCGAAGACGATGGCGTTGGGCGGCGTGGCGACGGGCAGCATGAAGGCCATCGACGAGCCCATCGCAGCGGCGGTCATCAGCGCCAGCGGTTCGACGCCGACCGAGGGTCCGAGGGCCGCCATCACCGGCAGGCCGAGCGTCGCGGTGGCGGTGTTCGAGGTGATCTCGGTGACGAACACGAACGTCATCGCGACCGCGGCGATGATCAGCATGTCCGGGAGACCGGCGAGTACTGCGAGCTCACCACCCAACCACTCCGTCAACCCGGTCGACTCGAAAGCGGAGGCCAGCGACAGCCCTCCGCCGAACAACACGAGGATGTCCCACGGTATGGAGCGCGCGTGCTGCCAGTCAAGCACCCGGGTGGCGCTCCCGTCATGGTCGCGAACCGGCCACAGGAAGAGCACGAGCGCGGCGGCGATGGCGATGGTCGCGTCGCCTACCTGCGGCAGCAGCGTCTGGACGCCGGGGATAGTCAGTTCACCGATCTGTTTCGGTGCCCGGAGAACCCAGGCGAGCGCCGCCAGCGCGAAGACGGCGGCGGTGACGCGTTCCGCAGAGTGCCAGCCGCCCAGCTTGCCGCGCTCCCCCTCGATCACCGCGGCGGCCCCGGCCAGGGGCTTGGCGGGGAGCTTGAACAATACGAGGCAGAGGAGTGCCCAGCAGCCGGCCAGCATCACGGCGGTGACCGGCAAGCCGATGGACATCCAGCGAGCGAAGGAGAGATCCACTTCGAGAAGCTCGTCCGCCAGCCCGGCGAGCACCGCGTTGGGTGGCGTGCCGATCAGTGTGGAGACGCCGCCGATCGAGCCGGCGTACGCGATGCCGAGCATCAGCGCGACGCCGAGGCCGGGTGCGGCATCTTGTGTCTCCCCCGCGGTGCCCGGCGCTTTCAGCAGGCTCAGGACGGCGATGCCGATGGGCATCATCATCAGCGTGGCCGCCGTGTTGGACATCCACATGCTGAGCAGGGCGCAGGCCAGCATAAAGCCAGCCACCAGGCGTCGAGGCGACGTCCCGGTCCATGAGACGACGGCGAGGGCGACCCGCCTGTGCAGCTGCCAGCGCCGCATCGCCGCGGCGATGAAGAAGCCGCCCATGAAAAGGAAGATGACGGGGTTCGCGTACGGAGCCGCCGCGGCAGCCGGGGATCCGATGCCGAGGACCGGAATGAGGACGAGGGGCAGGAGCGCCGTGACCGCCAGGGGAACCGCAACGGTCAGCCACCAGACGGCCATCCAGCCGGCCATGGCGAGGGTGGCGTGGCCCGCCGGCGAAATGCCCTCCGGCCTCGGCAGCAGCAACAACACGACAAAGACGACCGGACCGGCCAGGACGAGGCTATTCCGGGTACCGGCTCTTTCAGCGTCGTTGCGTGATTTGTGCATCGCTCCGAGAATAAGCGCCTGCCCGGCTGTCGCAAGACGCAGGATCCGGTCGCAACGCGAGGAGGCTTGTGGACCTTCTACTCAGAGGGCTGATCGCCGTCGGCGCAGCGGCGGCCGTGTCGGCATCCGCCTGGCAGCTGCGTGCGCTTACCGCACGAGGTGCGGTGGCGGGGACTTTGGTGGGAAGCGCGGTGTTCGGCTCTGCGGGTCTCGGGCCGGCCGTCGTGCTGGTGGCCTTCTTCGTGAGCTCGAGCGCGCCATCGATGCTACCGGGCGGCGGCGCGCGGTCGAGGCGCGGGGCGCGCCAGGTGCTGGCCAACGGATCGGTGGCGGCGCTGGCCGCGTGCTTCCATTCGCTGCACCCGTTTGCGGACTTGGCACTGCTGGGCGCCGTCGCCGCCGCCACGGCCGACACCTGGGCTACGGAGGTGGGAGTGCGTCTGGGGCGGCGGCCGCGCTCCATCCTCACGCTGCGGCGGCAACCGCCCGGAACTTCCGGGGCCGTCTCGCTTCCCGGGACGCTGGGGGCGGCGGCGGGGGCGCTGGCCGTAGCGGGCGCGGGCGGCTGGCTCGTGCCGGGCCTCGATGCCGGCGCCCTGATCGCAGTCGCGCTGGGTGGCCTGGCGGGCTCTTTGGCAGATTCGGTGGCGGGTGCGGGCTTCCAGGCCGTCTACCGCTGTCCGGCCTGCGGGGCGACCCCGGAGGTGTCGCGCCACTCAGGCTGCCCGGAGCGCGCTCTCCGGGTCTCGGGCCTCCCGGGGGTCGACAACGACGCGGTAAACCTGATCGCCACCGCCACGGGAGCCGCCGCCTCCGTGCTGGCTCTGTTGCTTGTTTAGCGGCCGATATTTAGGCGGTCGCATTGGTTTTGAAGGGTCCGCTCAACTTGACCGGTACGGCCATTCGATGTTCTTTTCGTTGTCGGACTTGCCGTCCCTGCAAAACCCGCCATATAGTCGTGCGCAACCCTAGCCGGAGGCTCCATGTCTCGGTCGCCGAAACGGGCCCGTGAAGCCGTATTCTCCAAGGCCGCCGACGCCCTGAACGAGGACACCGCTCAAATGGCGGCGGATTGGGCCGAGGCCTTCGAGAAGCGGGTTTCGGAACGCGGAGAACCGTTTCCCTACGGTGGCCTGCAGACGGACGTCGAGGCGCTGGTCAAAGGCGTGTCCGCGGTTCTCAACGACCCGTGGTACTACCGCAGCTTCCTGGGCGAGGGCGATAACCAGCAGATCGGCCGGCGCCTGGCGGAGAAGCACGTCCAGGCCGGCGGCACGCTGATCAGCGCCCTCGAGGCCTACATGCGGCTGCGCCAGGCGATGATCCTGGCCTCTCGCGACGTGTTCCGGGACAGCGACCGGCCATTCTTCGATTTGATGACGCGGTTGAACCGCTGCATCGACCGGATCCTCTTCGCCATCGCAGAGGGCTACTTCAGCGCCTTCCAGGCCGAGATCGAGAAGCAGGCGGTCACCGACCCACTGACTGGGCTCGGCAACTCCCGGCGCTTCCGGGAAGCGCTGGCTGCCGAGCTCAAGCGCAGCGACCGGACCGGCCGCCACTTCTCCATCGTCTTCGTCGACGTCGACGATTTCAAGGATATCAACGACAGGATCGGCCACGTCGAGGCCGATTACACCCTCACGGCCGTCGGCCGGGCGCTCGCCTCGCAACTGCGTGGCAGCGACCTCATCTGCCGCTGGGGCGGCGACGAATTCATCATCATGCTGCCCGAGACCGAGCGCCAGGAGGCCGGAGTGCTCGCCGAGCGCCTGCGGACTTCCGTCGCAGATTGTGACAAGTGTGCCGGCGCCACCATTTCCCTCGGGGTCGCCTGCCACCCGGTGGACGGCAAGGACTACGACAGCCTGGTGGCCAACGCCGACCGGGCGCTTTACGCCTCCAAGGACCGCGGAAAGAACGTCGTGACCCAGAGCGCCGCCGGCAGCGGGCGCTGAGACACCTCGCCCCATCCAGCAGTCACCCCCAAACCCCAGTAACCAAGCCAAAACCCCCATAGCGCAGGCCGCCGCCGCACCCTTGGCGGGCAGCCGTTTTGACGGCGATTCCCGCCCCGGGCCAGTCATAGTATGTGGTGTGGGCGCAAGTGATGGGGAGCATTGCGATTTACGGCGGATGCATTATGATGGCGAAGTTCTCAGATTCAATGCTGAGAATGATTACTGTCGATTAGCCCCCCGATGTGACGGTTTGCCCCACCTCCTCCGCCGTCGCTGGAGCCTGCGGCTCTGGTAAGTGCTTGATATTTAAGAGATTAGGTGATTGGCACCGGCGGCCTGATACCTGCATAGCGGGCGTATGAGTCCTAAGCTCTCAAATGCAGCAATTGACGGTCTACATATCTCAGAACCGGTTGTACCAAGGAGGGGTAGCTATGAAGCATCGACGTTGGATTGGGGCCGTCCTGGCGATGTCCCTCGGTTTCCTGGCGTTGGGCTGCGACGGAGACACCATCATACAGGAGGTTGGAGCCGACTTCAGCCTGTACTCCTACCAGGGGAACTTCGGTGAGCCGTGTCTCCACTGTCACTCCACGAACGTCGACAACGTGCTAACCACCAATCACAGCTTCGCGTACGAGGACCTCGGTGAGAGTCAGTCGAACCTGTACTGCCTCCAGTGCCACACGGTCGGATTCGACTCATACGTCGAGTACGGCGACACGGAGATCTTGGACGAGAACCGGGGTCCGGACGAGCATGGGTACGACGACTACGTGGGTGTCGACACGGAGGAGGCGGCGGCGCGCCGGTTGGCTCTCGAGGCCGTGCAGTGTGAGTCGTGTCACGGGCCGATGGGTCCGAACTTCAACGCTCACAAGCCCGAGATCTCGTTCTCGACGCACTATGTCGGGACGGAGACCACTTCTCTCTGCGAGCAGTGCCACCATACTCAGGTCGAGGAATGGGTAGAGTCCGGGCACGCGAACGCGGCCGGCGGCAATATCGACGACTTCAACGACGAACACTACGCGCATAGCTCGAGCTGCCAGCCTTGCCACACGTCGGAAGGGTTCATCGAAGCCAACGACCCGGCCTACGCCGACTATGAGTTCGGCGAGGAGGTCAGCTTCATTGGCTGCCCGACCTGCCACGACCCGCACAAGGGCGAGGCCGGCGGAGGCAACTACGCTCAGCTGCGCAACATCACGGCGGAGGAAGTCCAGTACACCTTCCCGTACGAGCCCGGCGACCCCGAAGTCCCAACGATGGAGGGCTACGGCCCGGCGCAGACCTGCGCACAGTGTCACCACGGGCGCCGCGACACCGACAACGTGCTGGGCCAGATCGCCGACGGGTACGGTCACTTTGGGCCGCACCACAGCAACCAGATGGACATGTACATCGGCGGTGGCTCCTATCAGATCCCGGGCTACACGTACGATGGCGTCCACCAGCATCAGGGCATCACGCTTGCCTGCGTGGAGTGTCACATGGTGCGCGAGACCGAGCTGCACGGCGAGCTGGTCGACCACCCGTTCCACACGTGGGAGCCGACGGTGGAGAACTGCTTGCCGTGCCATGCCGGCATCCCCGATTTCGACGTGAACGGCCTGCAGACGACGATTCAAGGCAAGCTGGATCAGCTGGCGGTGCTGCATGGCTATACCGACTTCGCCGATCTCGAAGCGAACTGGGACAGCGAGGCGCCGGGTGTGCTGGTGTGGGAGCGGGAAGCGATTTACGCGGCCTTCTTCATATTCGACGACGGAAGCTTGGGTCTCCATAACCCGACCTACGCGAACTCGCTGCTCGACAACGCGATCGCGTACACGATCCTTATGCAGGGTCCGTAGAGCGACCCGACGCGATGCGCGCGAGGTGGTCTTGCCTCGCGCGCATCACGTCTCAGGTTCCACGGGGGGAATTCGACGGAGACCGGAGCTGACGCAGATGCTTCTGGTTTCCGTTTTTTGCTGAGAGATCTAACAAGGTCCTGCTTGATAGCGGTGTTCAGGATGGGCCTTGACGTGATTCAGCAGTGGCGAAAGGTTGTTTCATTCGGCACGTGGTAGGCGCGGGTCGTACCCGTTTCCCGCCACGGGCATGCCCAAATCTCGCGCAGCCGCACATTCGAGATACGGGATTCGAGAGGTAGGGGTCACGGGCCCGTGTGAAGGCGGGCCGAGGTCCCCGGCCCCGAGGCTGGCGAACAGCCGGGCTGTTCGCGAACGCGGCGCGGGGCGCGAATAGCACCAGCGTAACGGGAGGCATCCGTGACTGACAGAGTTACAGCACCGAGGAGAGGGCCGAAGCTCTCTCGCGCCCTGCCGGGGATCTTGCTGCTGGTTCTCGTCGTGGGCGGCGTGGCGTGCATCGACGAGGACGCTGTGTTCGACCGTCCCAGCAACGATGAGCCGACGGAGACGACGAACAACTTCCTCGGCTACGTGGGCGATCCGGCCGAGCAGTGGACATCGTGCGGCAATTGTCACGCGACGTTCCAGGCCGGCTGGGCATCTACCGGCCATTCCGAGGCGTGGGCAGGCCTTCAGTCGAGCGACCACGCTGCAGAGTTCTGCGAGGGCTGCCACACGATCTCGGAGCTGGGGAACCCGCTCACCGAGCCGGCGGGCTACAACCTGGTGAAGGACGAGCGCTACACCGACGTGCAGTGCGAGTCATGCCACGGTTCCGGCTGGGATCACGTGAATGACCCGAATGTGGAAAACGCACCGCTCTGCTCGATCGTAGCGGCGACGGACGCGACCGTGGGATGCGGCGAGTGCCACCAGGGCACGCACCATCCGTTCATCGAGCAGTGGGAGGAATCGGCCCACGCCAATGTCGGCTTCGCTGCGGGGCGCGCCGGCTGCAACGAGTGCCACGAGGGCCGGGTAGCGATGGTGCGGAAGTTCTTCGAGACGTCGAACTACATCGAGAAGGACGGCGACGAGGAAATGGCGATCGTCTGCGCGGTCTGCCACGATCCGCACGGCACGGACTTCGAGGGCAACCTGCGGGCGCCGATCGATGTCGAGAGCTCGGGCCTGCCCGGCGAGAGCCACCTCTGCTTCCAGTGCCATTCGCGGCGCGGCACGCCGCCGTCGGATCATGGCCCGCACGCTGCGCAGGGCCTCGTCGTGCTCCAGGAGGATGTCGGCTGGATACCCGCCGGCTTCGAGTTCCCGGATCTCGCCGGCCACGGCGATCCGGCGCAAAACGAGCATCTGTGCGTGACCTGCCACGTGGCAGAATACGAGTTTACGGATCAGTCCACCGGGGAAGACTTCACTTCGGTGGGTCACTTGTTCGAAGCGCTCCCCTGCCTGGATCAGGTCACCGGATTGCCCGTGGGCGGTGGTGATTGCGACGTCAGCGAGAAGTCCTTCAGCAGCTGCCTGGCGTGCCACGGCAGTGAGAATGAAGCTCGCTTCTTCTACACCTTGCTCAAGGACGATCTCAACGAGTTACTGGATTCACTCTGGGTTGACGTCGATCTCGACGGTGTGATGGATCCTTTCCCGGATGATACGGGACTGCTGCCGCAGATCATCTTGCGGGCGGTGTCTTCTCCAGAGGATACCGTACAGCTCGATCCGCGGGACGGCATCGTCACGGTGGCCGAGGGCACGATGTGGAACGCGCAGCTCGCCCACACCTCGGACAAGCCCTGGTTCGCCGGAGCCATAGTCTACGAGGGGATCGCCGGGCCCGACGAAGATGAGCCGCCGGACGGGATTCCGGACGGCATCGAATGGTCGGCGCATAAAGCGAGCGGCGACGGGGTCCATAACCCGAACTTCCTGGAGGACCTGCTGGTGGCTTCGATCGAAGCCATGCTGGCAGAGTACTTCGGAGGATAATTGACATACGAGCGACCGGCCGCGCGCTGAAGCGGGGCCGGTCGCGCCTGCCGGCCCCGCCCGTCCGGGAGACGTTGAGGCGGGGCCATGAAGCCGGAAATATCACTCATCCGGGATTCGGGAGGAAAAAGTGAGGGTCTCAGACCTATCTCAGACGCGGGTCGGGGCCCGGCTCCAAAGCTGGCGAGTTGGAGTCGCGCTCCTCGGCGCCGCCGTCGTATGGGGTAGCTGGGGTTCGGCCGCTCTCTACGCGCAGCAATGGCGAGCTCGCGCCACGACTCGTGTCCAATATGTCGAGGCGCAGACGCTGGCCCTCGACAGCGTAGAGGTCGGCATGACCACCGGGAGCGGGACGCAGCGCGAGTTCAGCGGCATCCTCGTTACCTGCGCAACCGGTGCGAACTACTGCTACTACTATCGTTCGGACGAGAAGATCTCGACTGTACCAGTGTGGCTGGACCTCGACCTGAACGTCTTCGGCTTCGGGATCGAGGGGTTACGGTTCTATGCTAATACGCGGTTCCGCGGAGCGCTCGGCGCGAGCGAGGAGAAGTTCTGGCCACGAACGGAGAATGACCACTTCGATGTTTTCGCCGCCTACCTGGAGTTGAACCGGCCGTCGTATCGGGTCCGACTCGGGCGCGATTACCAGACGAGCGGGCTCGGGTGGTACGGCTACGACGGCATCTCGGTTCTCTGGCGCTATCGGCCGGTTCGCCTCGAGCTGGAGGCGTACGGCGGCTGGGGGCTGGAGCGCGGTCTGCCGGAGCGAGTCACGTCGAGCGCCCTCGAGTCGCTCGGCTCGTTCCAGCCGCTCAACGACAACTACTTGTTCGGCTTTCGCGGCTCGGCAACGCCCCTGCAGGGGCTGTCGCTCGAGGCCATCTACCAGCGGGAAATAGAGACCGATCGCTCGGGAATCAGCTCGGAGCGAGTCGGTTTCGAGGCCGCCTATGTCACGCGCAACCGACGGCTGCGACTCGACGGCCATGCCGACTACGACCTGGCCGCGGGCTGGTGGGGCAAGGCCGGCGCGAAGCTGGGTTGGACGCCCAACGACCTTCTGTACCTGGAGGGCCGGTACCTGCGCTATCGCCCGGTCTTCAGTCTGCAGACGATCTGGGCGGCGTTCAGCCCGGTGGCCTACACCGGCTACGGCTTAGCGTTGGGCATTCGGCCGGGCTACAACCTGGACATCCGGCTGGACGCCGAGAAGCGCAACTACGGCGATACCGGCGCGGAGACTTCGTTCTACGTGACGACTGACGACAGCTGGCGGACCGGTATGTGGGCGAGCTGGCGACCGCTGGCCGACTGGAACTTCCAGGGCGCTTACTGGTTGAACTGGGGCTTCGGCTCGGCGATCAGTGCCGGCGACCTGCGGGCCGACTACTACCCGATGCCGGACCTATCGGTCGGCGCGCGGTTCTCGAGGTTCGTCCAGCAGTGGGAGTTCCGGGTCGGCGAGGGTCAGACCTGGAGCGTCGGGCTGGACTCCCGCTGGCGTACCCGCGTCGGGACGCTGTATGCCGGGATCGAGCGCTACCAGAACGACCGGAAAGACGACGCGGCTGCCATCGATTGGACCCAGTGGCGGGCCGTGTTTGGACTGTCCTACTATCTGGGTTCGGAACCTGGGAGGACAAGGTGAGTTACCGCCGACCTGCAGGAGCTTTGCTGGTCGCCGCTCTGCTGGCGGCCGTGAGTGCATGGGGCTGGTCGATGAGCGGCGGTGATATTTTCGACCACAACAAGCACGCCACCCTGTTCTCGAGTTGCGACGGCTGTCACTCGGTCCAGCCGGCGGAGGTCTCCTTCCCGGATCCGAGCTTCTGCCAGGGCTGCCATAACGGACAGATAGCTCGAGAGGTGGATTGGCAGGAACCGACGCGGCGGGCGAACCGGTTCGGATTCAACCACGCCGACTATGTCGCCGAGCAGGAGGCCGCCGGCGAAGAGGTCAGCTGCAGCAGCTGCCACATGGCGGACAGTGGAGAACCGATGGACGTCCGGCGTTCTCCAGCGTTCCACACGCCCTTCTACCTGAGCGATCACCGGGCGCTGGCTGCGTCGGCGACCGCCGATTGCGAGACCTGTCACGTCCGGGAACAGCGTTGCCTCGGCTGCCACACGGGCTCCGAGAACCTGGACACGCCGAGCCAGGAGCAGGGCCTGTATCACACGCTAAACTTCATGCAGCAGCACTCCGCCGCTGCCTGGAGCCGGGAGACGGAGTGCTCGAGCTGTCACAACCCGGAAGCGTTCTGCCGCAGCTGCCATCTCGGCCTCGGTCTGGGGGCAGGAGAAGGCCGGACGGATACCGGATTCCATAACTGGAATCCGAACTTCCAGTTCGGGCACGGCCAGGCGGCACGGCAGGGGCTCGAGAGTTGCGCCTCGTGTCATGCACAGTCGGACTGTTTGGCGTGCCATTCGGCGAAGAGTGGGCGCAACATCAATCCGCACGGCCCGGACTTCGACGCGGATAGGCTGCGCGACAAAAATCCGCAGCTGTGCCTGTTTTGTCACTTCTCATCCATCTTGGAGCCGTAGCTCTGAGAGCCTGAAAGAAGGCTGCCGCCGTCGCCGGGCGCCTCATTGGCACGCCGGCGACGGCGGCTTTCTCCTAAGTCCGCAAAGCAGTAACTTTATAGCCAGAAGAAATTCCTTAAAAACGCCACGCACATATCAGATCCGCACGACTACCAGGTCATTGCGACGCAGGGGGCAATCATGACCGGTAAGCTCATTCGCGGGATCGCTACGGGCAGCGCCATCCTGCTGCTGGGGTCTCCTCGATCTTCGTCCGCACAGCCAACAGCAGAGCTCTCGCAGGACCCGTTGGCCGGCTCTCAGGTGTTCGAGAGCAAAGGTTGCTCTAAGTGTCACGCAGTGAACGGGTTAGGCGGCACGGTAGGACCCGATCTGGGGCGCATCCAGGAGGGCCGCTCGTTCAACGAGCTGGCGGCGACATTGTGGAACCACGTCCCGCTGATGGGCGCCGGGATGGCGGAGCTGGGGATCGAGTATCCCGAGATGACGGCTAGGGAAGCGGCGGACCTGGTCAGCTTCCTGTTTACGCTGGACTACTTCGATGCGCCGGGTGACGTAAGGATTGGGATGCATCTGTTCACGCACAAGAAGTGCTTCGTCTGTCACCGGGTGGGCGACTACGGCGGTGATGCTGCCCACAACCTCGATTTCGCTGGGCAGTATGGGTCCCCCATCCTCGTGGCCGCCGCGATGTGGAACCACAGCGCGCCGATGGCAGAGCTGATGGAAGAGCGTGGCGTAGTGCGTCCCACGTTCGAGGGGTCCGAGCTCGCGGACCTGATCTCGTACATCGAGTCGGCCGCGCCCCAACCGGTGGAGGGACGGGTGTATGTCCTGCCGGGGCGCGCCGAGGCCGGGCGTACGGTATTCCTCGAGAAGCGCTGCAACCAGTGCCATAGCGTCCAGGGGATCGGTGGCCGCCTGGGACCGGACCTCGCCGAAATGGGCCGTCAGTGGGGGCTGACCGAGTTCGCCGCTGCCATGTGGAACAAAGCTCCGGCGATGCTCGAGGCAATGGAATCAATCGATCTGCCTGCCCCGAAGCTGGGCGGTGGTGAGATGGCCGATCTCGTCGCCTATCTCTACTACATCGAGTACTTCGCAGAGCCGGGTGATAGCGAACGGGGTGAGCAGGTCCTGCATCAGAAAGGCTGCTTAAGTTGTCACGCGTTGCGCGGCAGCGGTGGAACCGCGGCCTCCGATCTCGCCTGGGTCAGCGATATCGGCTCGCCCGCCGCGGTGACCGCCTCGTTGTGGAACCACTCTGTGAAGTTGGCGACCATGCCTCAGGCCTGGCAGAAGGAGTGGCCGACCTTCGACGCCGAGGAGATGGCGGACCTCACGGCGTTTCTCGAGGAGCTGGAGAAGAGCCGTTAGTCCCGCCGGGCGGCGCAGGCGCCTCTTTTGCATCTTGTTCCCGTTGAACGGTTTACGCGCCCTGGCGTGGCAAGATCGACGCCTCTTGCCAGAGCCGGCCGTGTTGCCTAAGGTCTAGCTGATGGGAAGTGGTCAGGTCAGGACACGTCACGCCCGGATTGGTGTATAAGGATGGGTGTGGCCCTCATCTGAAAGGGAGCTGAACATGAGTCATCGACGTTCAATCGGAGCTTTTGTTTTTCTGCTGGTCGCGCTGGCCGCATTCGCGTGGCAGCAGGAGGGTTGGAAGACGCCGCCGGCCATGGCACACGATGCTGCCGGTCGTGACAACTGCATGATGTGCCACAAGGCGGGAGCCATGGAGCCGGTGCCCGACGCGCCGGCGAACCATGCGGAACGCCCGAACGAGATCTGCCTGATGTGCCACGCGGCGGACGCTGCGGTGCAGACGACGGCACCAACTGCAACGTCGCACCCGCTCGAGGGTCGAGATAACTGCATGATGTGTCATACGGCCGGGGCGATGGAGCCGGTGCCAGACGCACCGGCGGACCATGAGGGCAGGGACAACCAGAACTGCGCGCTCTGTCACGCACCGGCTTAGCTGTAGCTACCCGACGGGCGCGCCTTCCGTACCGGGGAGGCGCGCCCGATTAGTGCCCGTACACCCCAGCGCACACTTCAGCGAGCTCGATTCCGTCGTGCTGACCTCTTCGCGCTCTGATCGGAGCCGGGAGTCCACCAGTCGCGCTCGACTCGTATCGTCCGGGGCCTTCCGATGACGATCACACCGGGGACCGTTTTCATCTTCGCGTTGGTAACCGCCGCGGCTACCGGTCTCGGCGCACTGCCTTTCCTCTTCTTACGCCGCATGACGCGCACCTGGCTGGCGATGGCGAACTCGGTGGCGGCGGGCCTGATGATCGCGGCGAGCTTCGGGCTGATCTACGAAGGACTCGAGGCGGGCCTGCTGAGCGTTGTATCCGGCGCGCTCATCGGTGTCGTTTTCATGGCATTCAGCAGTCACTGGCTCAGGGGCCGCCGCGAGCTCGAACTCGGCATGCTGCGCGGTACGGATGCCCTGAAGGCGCTGATGATCATCGGAGTGATGACGCTGCACTCCGTGACCGAGGGAGTGGGCGTCGGCGTCTCGTTCGCCGGCGGCGATGCGCTCGGCGTGTTCATCACCACCGCTATCGCGGTCCACAACATCCCCGAGGGGTTGGCCATCAGTCTCGTGCTCGTCCCGCGCGGCGAAAGCGTCCGGCGCGCGGCCGGCTGGAGCGTCTTCTCGAGCCTGCCGCAGCCGCTGCTCGCCGTTCCGGCCTTCATCTTCGTAGCAACGTTCCAGCCCTATCTTCCCGTCGGCCTGGGATTCGCCGGCGGCGCCATGATCTGGATGGTCTTCTCCGAGCTTATACCCGAGGCCTTGGATGACGCGTCCAGCCCGGCCGTGGCGACCGTAGTCACGCTGTCGCTCATGGCGATGATCGGGTTCCAGTGGTTCCTTCGGGGCTAGCGGTTGTCGCAGAATGCCCCGCCCAGGCCTCTTACGTCGCTGATCCGCCCGCCCTTGGAATTGCGTCCCCGCTAGTAAAACCCATTATTGACCACGGGTTGCCGGGAGGTCAGGCCTGAGCGTCGTCGCGCGGCCCGCGGTTTGCCGTCAAGAACGGTTATAGGAGGGCATCGATGCACGAGATGTCGCTCGCACTGGAGATTCTGTCGATCTGCGAGCGTGAGCTGGAGAAGCTGCCGGAGACCCGGGTCACGGCGCTGGGCGTCGAGGTGGGTGCCTTCTCCGGCGTCGATGCCGATAGCCTGCAGTTCTGCCTCGAGGTCATGATGTCCGACCGCTTCGATGGGGTTCGCTGCGAGGTGGTGCGCGAGCCGGGCGAGGCCGCATGTCCGACGTGCGATAACCGGTTCGAGGTGATGCAGGCGCCCTTCGAGTGCCCGGAGTGCGGCGGACTGGCGCGCGGTCTCTCGGGTGGGCAGGGCCTTCAACTCAGTTATCTCGAGGTGGAGTGAGAGCGATGAGCGCCGAGCGTGTCGAAGTCAAAGAGAAGGTCTTGAGCGCGAACGACCAGATAGCGGCGGAGGCTCGCGCTCAGCTCGTTGGCCACGGCGTGTTCTCGGTCAACATCATCTCGTCGCCGGGCTCGGGGAAGACCACCCTGCTGGAACGTACTGTGGATCTGTTGAAGCCGTCGTTGCGCCTCGGGGTAGTGGCCGGCGACGTGCAGACGCGCAACGATGCGGAGCGGCTGGAGCGGCACGGGATCCCGGTGCAGGCGATCGAGACGGGCGGCGGCTGTCACCTGAACGCTCGTCAGGTGTCGGAGAGCCTCGCGTCGCTCGATCTGGCGCAGACCGACCTGTTGTTCATCGAGAACGTCGGCAACCTGGTCTGCCCGTCATCGTTCGACCTCGGTGAGTCGCTGAAGGTGGTGCTGATGAGCGTGACAGAAGGCGAGGACAAACCGCTCAAGTACCCGGCGGCGTTCAGGCGCGCGAGCGTGCTGGTGATCACCAAGGTCGACCTCTTACCGCACCTCGAGTTCTCGACCCAGACGGCCATCGACAACGCGCTCTCGATCAACCCGGATCTCACCGTCTTCTCGACTTCGTCCTACACCGGAGAGGGGCTGGAGTCTTGGACGGAGTGGCTTACAGGACAGGTATCGGCGTGTAAGCAAGGCTCGTAAAGTGCAGGGGCTAAGCGTAAGAGTACGCGGCATCGTCCAGGGTGTCGGCTTTCGCCCGTTCGTATTCCAGCTGGCCGAGCGCCACGGGCTCGTCGGTTGGGTCCGTAACACGAACACCCAGGTCGAGATCGAGGTCGATGGAGGCGAGGAAGCGCTCGCCGGATTTCTCCGCGACCTGCGCGAGGAAGCGCCGCCTCTGGCACGCGTAGATGAGATCGTCGCGGAGGATCGCCCAGCCTCGGGCTATTGCTCGTTCGAGATAATCGAGAGCACCTTCGACGCGGGCTGGCAATCGATCCCACCGGATACGACCACCTGCGATGCCTGTCTGGCAGAAACCTTTGACCCCGACGAGCGGCGCCACGGCTACCCCTTCACAAACTGCACGCACTGCGGGCCACGCTTCACGATCATCGAGGAATTGCCGTACGATCGCAGCCGAACGACGATGCGCTGCTTCGAGATGTGCGAGGATTGCCGCGCCGAGTACGAGGATCCGCGCGACCGCCGCTTCCACGCGCAGCCCGTAGCCTGCCCTGCCTGTGGACCACGAGTCTGGTTGCAGACCCCGGACGGTGAGCCGGTGGAGGGCGATCCGATCGATCGGTGTGTCGCGTTGCTCGAGCGCGGAAGCGTGGTGGCGCTGAAGGGGCTGGGTGGCTTTCAGCTCACCTGTGACGCGACGAACGCCGAGGCCGTGGCGCGGCTCAGGGCGCGGAAGCGACGCTACGGAAAGCCGT
Organism: Gemmatimonadota bacterium; assembly: GCA_039589355.1. Classification (GTDB taxonomy): domain Bacteria; phylum Gemmatimonadota; class Gemmatimonadetes; order Palauibacterales; family KS3-K002. Next base: position 20,132 of record JBDHHM010000004.1, read on the forward strand.
TCGCGCTGATGGTGCCGGATCTGGAGTGGGCGCGGCGCCTCTGCGAGATCACGCCGCCGGAGATCGGCGTGTTGGAGAGCCGCGAACGGCCGATCGTCCTGATGCGCCGCCGGCCCGAGGCCTGCATCGCGCCGGAGGTGGCGCCCGACCTGGACACCCTGGGGCTGATGCTCCCCTACACGCCGCTGCACTATCTGCTGCTAAGTCGTTTCGATGGCCCCGTCGTGATGACCAGCGGCAACCTCAGCGAGGAACCGATCGCGATCGGCAATCGTGAGGCATTGGAGCGGTTGGCCGCGATCGCCGACGCCTTCCTCTTCCACAATCGCGACATCTATGCGCGGTACGACGACTCGGTCGTCCGGGTCCTGGGAGATTCGGCAGTGCCTATCCGCAGGGCCCGCAGCTACGCACCTGTTCCGCTGGACCTGCCGTTCACAGCTGCGCAGGACGTACTCGCCGTCGGCGCCCAGCAGAAGAGCACCTTCTGCCTGGTGAAGGGGTCAAAGGCTCTCATAGGCCAGCACATCGGCGACCTCGAGAACCTGGAGACCCTGGAGCACTTCGAGAGCTCGCTGAAACTGTACGAGAGGCTGTTCAAGATGAAGCCGGGCGTGATCGCCCACGACATGCACCCCGACTACATGTCCACGCACCTGGCGCACGACTACCCGGCGCCGTCGGCTCTGCGGGTTGTGGTACAACATCATCATGCGCACGTGGTGAGCGCGATGGCAGAGCACGGGATCAGGGACCCGGTGATCGGCGTGGCCTACGATGGTACGGGTTACGGAACGGACGGAGCGATCTGGGGCGGTGAGATCCTGATTGCCGACTGGAGGTCGTTCGAGCGGGTCGGCCACCTTCGCTACGCCCCGATGCTCGGTGGTGAGGCGGCAATCCGCAAGCCGTACCGGATGGCGGCGGGATACATCTGGTCGCTCTGCGCTGCCTGCGAAGTCGATTTCGAGGAGTTCCTGGGGAGGATACCGATCGGCGAGCGTATCCTGCTGCGCCGGCAGTTCGAAACGGAGCTCAACGCTCCGCTCACGTCATCCTGCGGGCGCCTGTTCGACGCGGCAGCCGCTCTGCTGGGCATTCGGACCGAGGCGCTGTACGAGGGGCAGCCGGCGGTGGAGCTTGAAGCCGTTGCCAATCCTGACGCAAGAGATATCTACCCCTACGACATCCTCCGGGAAGGTGAAGGCTGGATCATCGACCCGGCGGCGACGCTGCGGGCGCTATGGTGCGAGTTCCGCGCCGGCCGGCCGATCTCCACGGTAGCCGCCGCCTTCCACAACACGGTGGCGGAGTTCACCCGCGCGCTCTGTGTGGAAGTCCGCGAGAAGCACGGGCTGCAGCGAGTCGTCTTGAGCGGCGGCTGCTTCCAGAACGCCCTGCTGACCCGGCGGCTGCTCGACGGCCTAAGCGAAACGGGATTCGAGGTTCTCACGCACCGCCTCGTGCCGCCCAACGATGGGGGTATCTCGCTGGGACAGGCGGTGGTGGCGTATGCGCTGACCGGTGGCGGGGCCTGAACATCCAACATCGGACATCCCACGTCCAACATCGAAGACTGCGGCGCTGAGCGCCTTGAACACTGGACTTCGAACGTTCAACGCTCAGCATCGAACTTCGATGTTAGGCGTTCGGTTTTCGATGTACGAGTGTTAGCTCGGAGTCCGATGTGGGATGTTCAATGTTCGATGTTCACTTCTAACATATCCGGGGCAGCGGTTCTCCTTCGGGCTCCGTCAGCAGGCGACGGCCGAAGCCGGTGTCGAGGACCAGGCGTCCGGCGTGCTCTTCCATACAGGTGCCGATAATGGCTGCGTCGCCGCCCTGGGGGTGAGATCGTAGAGCATCGAGCACGGCATCGGCTGCTTCCGGTCGCACTCCGATCACCGCCTTCCCTTCGTTCGCGATGTGGAACGGGTCGAGCCCGAGGACCTCGGCGGCGGAGCGAACCACCTGTGTGATAGGAACCTGTGATTCCTCGAGCACGATTCCGACACGGCTCTTCTCGGCCATCTCGGTAAGCGCGCTCGCCAGGCCGCCGCGGGTCGGGTCTTTCATCGCTACGATGGCGCCGTCGGCGGCGTCGAGTGCGCCGCGGATCAGCCGGTTGATCGGGGCGACGTCGGACCGCAGGTCACCCTCGAGCCCGAGGTTGCGGCGGGCGGCCATGAGGGCGATCCCGTGGTCGCCTATGGGGCCGCTGAGGATGATGCGGTCGCCGGACGCGAGCCCGGAGTCGGACACGACGGAGTCGGCAAGCGCTACGCCGGTCGTGTTGATTATTACGCCGTCCAGCTCGCCGTGACCCATCACCTTCGTGTCACCTGTGATGATCTTCGCCCCCGCCTCGCGACACGTTTCCTGCATCGAGCGCTGAATCCGCTCCAGGTCGGACTGAAGAAAGCCCTCTTCGATGACGAGCGCCGAAGTCAAGCCCAATACTTCGGTGGCGCCCATCATCGCCAGGTCGTTTACCGTGCCGGCAACGGCCAGTCGCCCGATGTCGCCGCCCGGGAAAAAGACGGGATGGATGACGTGCGAGTCTGTGGTGACAACCAGCCAGCGATCGCCGACCGGGAGCGCTGCGCCGTCGTCGAAAGCCGCGAGGCCGATCTCTTCCGCTTCGCCCTCGATAAACCCTGCCGCCAGCGTCTCCTCGATCAGCATCCGCATTGCGCGCCCGCCGGCGCCGTGCTTCAGCGTGATGATCTCGTCCCGGGGGCGGCCTCCCGCGCTGGGGCCAGCGCTCATAGTTCGGGGTGCCCTCCGTACTGATGCCAGATCTTGCAGGTACCCTCGCTGCTCACCATGCAGGCACCCACCGGGTTCTCCGGGTCACACCCCTTGCCGAACAGCTCGCAATCGGTCGGCGAGGCGAGGCCCGACATGATGGCGCCGCAGATGCACTGCTCGGTGAGAACCGACGGCACGTGCTGCAGCAGTCGGCTGATGTCGATCGTATACTTCTTGCGCGCGTCGAGGTGGGCGAATTCGTCCCGTAACCTCAAGCTGCCGTCGGGCACGTCTGCTATGCCGCGCCACATGCCGCCGGCCGTTTGGAAGACCTTCCACATTTGCGTCTGCGCCACGGTGTTCCCCTCACGCGTGACGCAGCGCGGGTACATGTTCACCACGACCTTGCTATCGTCCCGAATCAGCTCCACAAGACGAACGAGACCGGCCAGGATGTCCAGCGGCTCGAAGCCTCCCACCACAATCGGAATACCGTAGTGCTCGACGTAGTCCTCGAAGATTCCCCAGCCGGTGATCGTGGCCGCGTGGCCCGCCGCCAGGAAGCCCTCGACCTTTGTCTGCGGGATTTGGGCGACCAGTTCCATGGCTGGCGGCACGTACTTGTGCGCCGAGAGGATCGAGAATCTGTCCGGCAAGTCGTCCTGAAGGGCAACTGCGGCGGTGGCGACCGCGGTAGTCTCGAAACCGGTGGCGAAGAATACGACTTCGCGGTCCGTGGAACGGGCGAGCTCCACCGCCTGCGAGGCGCTGTAAACGACCTCTATCCGTGCGCCCTCAGCCTGAGCTTCCGCCAGCGACTTCGCTGTGCCCGGCACCCGGAGCATGTCGCCGTACGTCGCGATCAACTTACCATCTTCCGCCAGGGCCACCGCCTCATCGACCTCGGGTAGGTCGGTCACACATACGGGGCAACCTGGACCCATAATCAGGTCGAGCGACTTCGGTAGAACAGCCCGCAGGCCGTACTTGGCGATCGCCTGCTCGTGCGTCCCGCAGACGTGCATAACCTGTACCGAATCGCGTCCGATCTCCTCGCACACCTCGGCGAGCTTCGCTGCCAGGGCCCGCGCCTTGACCGGGTCGCGGAACTTCAGCTCGCCCGCCTGTCCCCGAGCGTCGGTCTCAAGCATCGCTCTTCTCACCACGCCGGGTCTTGGCGGTAGCCTCGATCTCGCCCCGCACGTCGGCTGCCATCATGTCGCTCTCGGCCGCCTGCAGCAGCTCCTCGTAGAGGGCCAGCGTCTCCTCGACTTCTTCGGAGGGGATCTTCCTTATGGCGAAGCCGACGTGGTTCAGGATATAGTCACCAACCTCCACCGGCTGGTCTACGATGTCGAGGCGCACCTCCCGCCTGACGCCCCAGAAGTCGACCGTCGCCAGCAACCCATTCACCGCTAAAATCTTACCGGGTACACCTAGGCACATCGGATCGTGACCTCGCGTTCGGGGCGCAGCCAAAACACAGGAATGCTCCATTGTGCGGGCCGCGGCCCCATAAGGTCAATAGCCGGTCCGAGGATCAGGCCTGGGATTCGCTGGCCTACGTCACCTCGGTAGCCGAGCTGGGGCCCGTTCCCGAGGTGCCGTAGATCTGAGCCCCGCTGCGCTAGGAGCCGGGCAAGCTCGCTGCCGCCGGCCGCTCTCTTGTCCTGCTGTGGTTCAAATCTCTCCGAGGTAGGTGACGATCATCGTATAGAGGATAACGATGATCAGCGTCACCCCGACTGTTAAGGCCGAGAACCCGAGGACGCGGAACAAGCGCTGGAGCTTCTGCGGGTACTGGTGCGTCATGTACTCCTCGAGCTTGCCTGTCCGAACGAGCTGCTCGTACTCTCGCGGCTTGTCGTGTTTCAGCTCCTCCAGCGTGATGCGGCCGGTGAAGATGACCGGGTCCATCGGGAACTTGTCGGGCCGGAAGTGGGTGTTGAAGAAGTGGACCGTGAAGATGAAGGCGACCGCCAGCAAAGCCTCGTCGCTGTGCAGGATAGTCGCCACGTTCACCGTCCAGCCCGGCAAGAGCAGGGTGAAGACCTCGGGGAACCAGAGCAGTAGCCCCGTCGAGCCGATGATGAACATCCCCCAAAAAACTGCGAAGTAGTCGAACTTCTCCCAGTAGGTGAAGCGTCCGTAATAGGGTCGCGGTCCGAGCCCGAAGAACCACTTCGCCGACGCGACGAACTCCTTGAGATCTGTCTTGTTGAAGATCAGCGAGCTGTCGGAGAAGATGAACTCCTTCCAGTTCTTGCCCGAGGCCTGCTTGCGGCGATAGACGTCGCCCAGGTGGATCAAGAAGACCGTGATGAGCGTGATCGCCGCCAGCCGGTGAAGTACGCCGGTAGTCGCGAAGCCGCCGACGGCACCGGCCAGGATCTGTGCCCAGCCCATGTAAGAGAACTTCAGGATCATGCCGGTGATGGCGAGAACGAAGAAGCTGAGCACCATAACCAGGTGCAGCGAGCGCTCGAATGTGGTGAACCTCCGGTAGAGCCTCTCGCCGGGTGCCGGCTCGCGGTGTTGCCTCGCGAACAGCCACTCCTCGGGCGAGCGCCAGAGACGCCAGAGCCAGGCGAGCGTGTGGAATGTCGCCAAGGTCAGCGTCCCGACCAGAAGTGCGGTCATCCCCCAAAACGTCCAGAACAGGTACGGGTACTTCTCCGGGTCGTGGTGGGTGGCGTGCGTCAGGTAGCCGGTGAACCGGCGGTTGGCTCCGGGGTGGCACTCGGCGCAGGTCTCGACGATGTTCCGGCGGCTTAGGGTAGAACGGACGTCGGTGATCGGGTGGATGTTGTGGGTGCCGTGGCAATCGTAACACTTCGCGACGCCGGCGTCACCCAGCCTGGAGACCTTGCCGTGGAAAGTGTCGAAGAACGTCTCCGACTCCTCCTCGTGGCAGCGCCCGCACTGGTTCATCATAGTCAGCCGGAAGTCGCCCAGACCGGTGCGGCTTATCGTGTGCGAGGTGTGACAGTCCTCGCAGCTCGGTAGCTCGCGATCCTCGGGTGCGTCTTCCCGGCCTATCCAGTGGATGCTGCCGCTGTATTCGTCCTCGATACCGTAGTGGCACGTGCCGCAGGTGCCGGCGATGTTGTCGCGATGGACCGAGGACTCGGGATCCGTCGGGGGTAGCTCGTTGTGCGCCGTGTGGCAGCTCGGGCAGGTGGCCGTCACGACGAGGCCGCTCTCCAGAAGCCCCGTCCCGTGGATGCTCATTACATAGCTGTTGACGATGTCCGGGCCTTCGTAGCCCGCCTCCTCGATGCGGCGGGCCGCCGGCTCACCCTCGCGGTGGCAGCGTGCGCAGAGATCCGGCACGTTGCTGGCGAACGTCGGTGCGGTCGGCCAGATGTTGTCCTGTGTCGCGTGATGGTCATGGCAATCGAGGCAGGTCGGTGCCTCGGGAACTCCTTGCGCGGCCAGGCGGCCGTGCATGCCCGACGTGTATTCGTCCACCGGCCCTGCATGACAGATGGCGCAGTCGACGTTCGCCGCCACCGAAGTCGTGCAGGCGCGGGCCGTCAACGACGGCGTTACGTCGGCGTGGCACTGGGCGCAACCCGTTCCGCCGTGTTTTGAGGCGTTGTAGGCCTGCTCATCGACAATAAGTGAGATGGTTTCGCCATCCCGCTCCATCGTAAGCTCCGGATCGGAGTGACAGCGCATGCAGTCGGCGTTGGCAGCGCCCGCGTCGTAGAAGACCCTGCGCACTTCGTGCGGTGCGTGGCAGTCGACGCATACGGGGATCACGTGCGGCTCCTCTTCCCACAGCCTCCCCTCGATCACTTGCTGGTGCACTTCCTCGATCAATGCGTGGCACTGCGTGCAGGTGCTCGAAACGTTCGATTCGTGGATGCTCGAGCGACTGTCCGTGTGCGGCAGGATGAAGTGTGAGGTATGGCAGGAGGTGCAGACCGCGGTCACCGCCAGGCCCTGTTGAAACAGACCCGCCCCGTGAATCGACATGGAGTAGTTCTGAAGGATCTGGTCCTGCGGTATGTCTCGCGTGCTCGATACCTCGGTTCCCTCCTGATGGCAACGTCCGCACAGCATCGGGATGCTGAACACGTAGGTCATGGACCTGGGGTCGCTGCTCGCCCCGATGTCGTGGGTGCCGTGGCAATCCGAGCAGCTCGGGGCCAGCGGGTCGCCTCGCGCCGCCGCCTGTCCGTGCAGCGAAGTGGCGTGCTGAACGGTCTGATCGTTGTGACAGACGGAGCAATTGGCCGGCGGTGCCGCTTCTGGATGCGGGAAGGCGAGGCCGCGATGGCAGTCGGTGCAGAGCAGGCCTCGGGCACCGTGCAGCGAGCCCTCATGGGCCTCCCTGGTGACGATGTACCGGGACGGGTCGTCTTTGCCGGCAAAGAAGGCCTCGTTCTCGTGGCACATGAGGCACATGTCATTGTCCTGCGCTGCGGCCGAGCCGGCCGTAGCCAGGATCAACGCTGACAGGAAAGCGGTCGTCGGCAGCCAGCCGCCCCATCTGCTCAGATGCATCAGCGCCCTTCTTGCCAGGCCCAGGTTACCCATCCCTGTCTGTGGTATCTCTAGTCCTTGCCGCTCCAAACCGATATCCTCACAGTCGTTACGCTGCCTCGTGTAGGACATAGGCCGCAAATCGTGTGCCCTGAGCCAAGCCGAGGGCAGCCGGCTTCGACTAGTGTTCGGCCACAGTGGTCATGAGACGTGGTTGGGGTCGGCCGGGGGATCCTCTTGCTTCATGTCGCGCGGCGCCGGGCCGCGATCGAGGACGGGCCGGGGCGCTCCAAATTCCGCTCCGAGGATCCCCCGGCCGACCCCAGCGTCCCCTGTTTACGCGTCATCATCACTGTGGCCGAACACTAGTCGGATCGCTTGAGACGGGCCAGCCGCAGCGCATTGCCGGTGACGGCGAGTGAGGCCCCCATGTCGCCGACGAAGACGGCGGTGATCAAGGTGACCCAGCCGGGCAGGGTGCCGGCTGCGAGGGACAACTTGATGGCGATCGAAGCCGCGATGTTCTGTCGGATCACGGCGCCGCTGCGGCGCGAGAGGCGGAAGAGGTAGGGGAGGCAGCGGAGGTCATCGGCCATGAGGGCGACGTCGGCGGTCTCGAGAGCGACGTCGCTGCCGGCCGCGCCCATGGCGATTCCGACGCTCGCCGCGGCCAGCGCCGGCGCGTCGTTCACGCCGTCGCCGACCATCGCCACGGCACCGAGCTCGGCCTCCATTTCGCGGACGGCGGCGACCTTATCTTCGGGCAACAGACCTGCGTGGTACTCATCGACGCCGAGGCTCTGCGCCACGGTCCGCGCTGTAGCCTCGTGATCCCCGGTCAGCATGACGATCCGCGTTATCCCCAACCGGTGGAGTGCGGCGACCGTCTCCTTCGCGCCGTCGCGTTCACGGTCGGCGACGGCGAGCAGGCCGAGCACGCGCCCATCGGTCCCGACGCAGACGGGGGTGTGCCCGGCGGCGGCGAGGCGGTCGAGCTCGGCGGCCCAGGACACGACGGCGTCCCCGAAGAGCTCCGGTCTTCCGACCTTGTGCGGCACTCCATCGAGTCGTGCCTGAGCCCCGAGGCCGGGCAGCGCCTCGAAGTCGGTTATCTTGTGATCGTTCCCTACGTCTGTTTCCGCAGCGGCCTTGCGGATTGCCTCTGCGATGGGGTGCTCCGACCGTGCTTCGAGGGAGGCCGCGATGCTGAGAAGCTCCCTGTCGGACGGGTCGGATCCGGCGGCGGTGCAGACTTCGACCACCGCTAGCTCGCCGCTGGTCAGCGTGCCGGTTTTGTCGAACGCGACGGCGCGGATCCGCGCCAGTGCCTCGAGGTGGACGCCTCCCTTGATCAGCACTCCGTTGCGGGCGGCGCTGGTGATTCCGCTCACCACGGCGACCGGCGTGGAGATGACCAGGGCGCACGGGCAGGAGATCACCAGCAACGTGAGACCACGCACAAACCAGGTAGCGAACGGCGCGTCCAGGACCAGTGGCGGGATCGTCATTACGACGAGAGCCAGCAGCGTGACCGCCGGAGTGTAGTAGCGGGCGAACTTCTCGACGTAACGCTCGCTGGGCGAGCGCGAGGCCTCCGCCTCCTCCACGAGGTGGATGATGTGCGCGAGTGTCGTGTCGCCGGCGCGTTTTGCAGCCTCGACCTCCAGATAGCCCTCGCAGTTCATCGTGCCTGCGTATACGTAGGCAGACGGTTCCACGGCCACCGGCATCGATTCACCGGTGATCGGGCTCTGGTCCACGGTCGAGCTGCCTTCCCGCACCCAGCCGTCGATCGGCACCTTTTCGCCGGGCATCACCTGGACCATGTCGCCCGGCTCGATCTCCTCCACGGGAACCGTCACGAACTCGCCGTCGCGGCGGACCCGCGCCTCTGCCGGCGCCAGGTCGAGCAGCTTTTCGAGGGAGCGGCGTGCCCGTTCCACGGAGTAGCGCTCCAACAACTCAGCGACCCCGAAAAGGAAAGCGATGCTCGCCGCCTCCACGTGCTCGCCGATCGCCAGCGCCCCGAAGATGGCGATCGTCATGAGAAAGTTCATGTCGAGCCGGACTATCCTGGCAGCGCGCAAGCCCTTCGGGAAGAAGTTCAACCCGCCGACTATGGCGGCGATGATGTACAGCACGGCCGCGAGATCGATCGTCCAGGTGAACCCGCTCCAGAGGGTCGGGCTCAGACCCAGCAGTCGGAGCGCCAGCCCCGCCGCGATGCCCAGCCCCGAGACGTAGGTGCGCAGTGCAGCGCGGCCCCTCCACAGGCTCGGCTGCGCCAGGCGCTCGCCGATACTCAGCTCCTCTCCGTCGCTCTCCACGGTGTAGCCGAGGGAGCGAACCGCATCCGCGATCGCCTGCTCCTCCATCCGCGACGGGTCGAAGCGAACCCGCAGATCCTTCGTGACGATACGGGTGTCGACATGCTCGACGCCGTCCATTCCCTCGAGACGGGTGGAGATACGCAGCGCACAGGAGGCGCAGTCCATGTCCGGCACCCCGAGCACCAGTTCGCAGGAGGCCCGCTCGGTCACTTCGCTCACTCGAGCTCCTCACGGACGTGGTCCAGCCCGAGATCGAACAGTTGGGCCACGTGCTCGTCGTCCAGCGAGTAGTAGGTCAGCTTCCCGTCGCGCCGGTACCGCACGAGCCGCATCTGGCGCAGCTGACGCAGGTGGTGCGACACGGCGGAAGGACTCGCCCCGATGGCGGCCGCCAGGTCGCCGACGCAAAGCTCGCGCCCGGCCAGCGCCCTCACGATCTGCAGGCGCGTCGCGTTGGCGAGGATCTGGAAGGTGTCGGCGATGAGCGTGAGCTCCCGCTCGCCGCAGAGGGCGGCCTCGGCGGCGGCGACGGCCTCGGGATCGACGAGGTGGAGGTGGTGTGGATCGCCGGGAGGCGAACGTTTTTGGACGCGTGAAGAGTTTCTCATACGTTCATATAATAGCCGCCGCCACGACTCCGGCAAGGCCTCCCCGGCGCTTTGACTCCGGGGCCCCGCTCGCCTAGTTTCGCTCTCATGTTCAAGCGGTTTCGCGAGAAGATCGAGCGCGCCCTAGAGCGCCGCGAGGCAGAGCGCCCACTCAGCCGGGACGAGGTCGACCGCCTGCTGCACGGCATGCGGGAGGAGCTCATAGAGATGAAGTCCCGCGTTCCACGCTTTGAGCGCCAGGCGATGGACCTGGACAAGCGTGCGGCCCAGCAGGTGCAGCGGGCGGAGTTGGCCTACAACAAAGCGCGTGAGTCGCAGGGATCGGGGAGCATGGACGAAGCGCACATGGCCACGGAGGCGGCCAGGGATGCGCTGACTCACGCCGAGGATCTGCGCCGGCAGGCCGACGAGGCACGTGGCGAGGCGGAGCGACTGAAGGGCGAGTACGCCGAGAAGATGGACCAGCTGAAGGAAGCGGAGCGGAACCGCGACGTGCTGATCGCGCGTTCGCGCCGCGCCACTACCGCCCGAAAGCTTGACGACATGCTACGGGGTCCGGAGAGCGGTCTGGGGCGTTTCGAGCGGGCCGAGGATGATATCGACGCGGCGGAGGATCTGGCGGCTGCGGAGCGCGAGGTGAGTGAGGCATTAGGCGAGCGTCCGCCTGCGAAAGAGATCGAGACGGATTACCAGCTGCGGCAGTTGGAGGCGGCGAAGGAAGCCGACGAGATCGAGGAGCGCCTGAAAGAGCTCAAGCGTCAGATGGAGGCGGAGGAGTAAGGGATTCGGGGATTCGGGGATTCGGGGATTCGGGGAGTTGGGGAGTTGGGGAAGTAGGGGAACGCCGAGCACAGGAATACAGGACGGTGAACATCGAGAACCTACTTCGATGTTCACCGTTTCGTGTTTAGGTATCTATGTTGCCGTGGACTGGTTCGCCGTGGCGTGGAACGGCTCCCACTTCTCGCGGGGCGGTTTCGCGGTGGCCAGGCTCACAAGGACCAGCGCCAGAATCGACGCTGTCGCCGCGGGTATGATGATGTAGTCGGTCTCCAGGAACGGCTCGCCGTGGGATCGCTGGTGGAACCAGTTGACGATGGTGATGAAGACCGTCACACCCATGCCGGCGACGATCGAAGACACGCCGCCTGCCGTCGTGGTTCGTCGCCAGAGGAACGCGGCGAGCAGGGCAGGTGTGATGCCGGCGCCTACCATAGTGTAGGCAGTGAAGGCCATCGCCAGGATGGTTGTGAACTGGGTTGCCAGCAGGAGCGCCACGACACCGAGTACGGCGATCGATACCCGCTGGAAGAGGATGATCGCTCTGTCGTCGGCGTCGGGCTTGATGAATCGCTGGTAGATGTCGCGAGTCAGATTGGTGGCCGGCACCATCAGGAATGTGTTGCCCGTCGAGAGAATGATCGCCACGCCACCCGACAGCAACAGCGCTCCCATGATCACCGGCAGGTTCTCGAAAGCCACCTGGAGGATGATCGTTTCCGTGGTGGGCGCGTCATGCGCGAGGGCACCGGCCGCGGTCGCAGCGGCATCGACAAACGTCGGGTCATTCCAGTGGAGCGCCGATCCGATAACTGAAACGGCGGCGAGCAGCGTCTCGATCACCACCACGCCGATGATCATCCCGATGACGGCCCGGCGCGCGGCGCGTTCGCTTTCCGCCGAGAAGAATTTCTGGTAAATACTGCTTTCGCCCAAGAGCAGGAAGAATGTCGGGAAGAACACGCCCACGGCCCAGATCCAATTCCTGCTACCGAAAGCGGCGAAGTGGTCGGCGGGGATAGCCTCGGCCACACCGGTCCAGCCGCCGGCGGCGTTCAGGGCGAACGGGACGGCCAGGACCACCGATCCGATCATGACGATGCCGTTGAAAACATCGATGGAGACTATGGAGACCATCCCGGCGAGCAGAGTGAACATTATGATCACGCCGCACGTGATCATCGCGCCCAGCTCGGGGCTGACACCGCCGCTGGTGATGATGTTCAAAAGGCGGCCGCCGCCGCGGAACTGGTAGCCGGCGATCGAGACGTAGGCGATGATGACGGCGAGTGTGCCGAAGACGCGGGCCCACTTGTTGTAGCGCTTCTCAAGAATGTCGGGGACCGTGTACTCGGCGATCCGGCGGACTCGGTGCGCCAGAAAGTAGACGACGACGATCCCAACCCAGGCGCCAGCGCTCATCCACAGCTGTGAGAATCCCATCCTGAACGCCAGGCCGGCTCCACCGAACAGGCTGCCGGAGCCGACCCAGGTGCAGACCAGCGTTCCCACGAGCATCATGACCGGGACGTGGCGCCCGGCCACCATGAAATCCTCCTGGGTCTTGATGCGGCGCGACTTGGAGATGGCTACGCCGAACAGCAGGAGGACGTACATCGCTATGACGGCGGTGTATACCATGTGGCTCTCCCGGTGGCTCGTTCCTGGGGCCCGCGGTGTCGGAAGCGGCGGCAACGTAAGGCGGGACGCGGCATGGTAGCAAGGGAGGCCGGCCGCCCTTGTCAGGGCCCGCGCGTGGCCTAGGATTGGGCCATGACTGTGGAGATCTACGTCATGCGACATGGCGAAACGGAGGCGAACGTCCGGCAGATTCTGATCGGGCGTGAGGATTCGCCGTTCACCGAATCCGGCTGGCAACAGCCGGTGGAGGTAGCCCGGCATCTTGTGGGTCGAGATCTGGCACGCATCTACTCTAGCCCGATGGATCGGACGCAGAAGACGGCGGCCCTCGTGCAGGAGACGCTCGATCGACCCATCCCGATCGAGTTGGAGAAGGCCATCGCCGAGATCGATGCGGGCGAGTTCAGCGGACTCAGCTTCCCGGAGGTGCGGAGCCGGGTTCCGAGCGATGCGATACTCGGACAGTTTCACTACCCCGGTGGCGAATCGTGGCGTTGTGTGCAGGAGCGGGCGGTTTCGTTCGTCTACGGGTTAGAAGCTCGTCACGCTGGCGATGCCGTGCTGCTGGTGACTCACGCCGGCGTTATCGCCGGTTTGGTGGCGGAATACGTGGGTGAACCCATCGAGCAGTACATCCGGACCCGCTTCGGTCACGACTTCCTCGGCCGTATCGTCCTGGAGGGCGGAACGCTGACGGGCTACGAGAAGATCGTCGGTACGGTGGACAGTTGGATTTGAGCTGGGAAAACAACCTGGATGCCGGAGGGTCTGATGACTATAACAGTGCGCGCTCGGCGGATCGCTGCGATGGTGCTTGTACTAGTGCTTGTAGGCTGCGCACCCGGCGAGCGTGCTGCTGAGCAGGCGGACGAGGCGGTCCCGGCGGCCCCGGCGGCGGAGGCTGCGATAGCCGACGAGAGCGGCGCGGTTCCGGAGGAGGGGGCCGCCGCGGCAGCGGAGCCGCAAGCAGGCACGCCTGAGGTGGCCGTCCCAGACGCCGCGGCCGAGGGACCGGGTGCCGTTGCTCCGGCCGAGGAAGGCGAGGCTCGAGTTATGCGCAACTGGGTGCTGCTCGAGTTCAGCCGTCCGGTGGAGGAGGCCGACTTGGAGTGGCTGGAGGCGAACGGCTTTCGGGTGGACTCGGTGATGAGTGAGCTGCGGGTGCGAGGTTGGCTCGAGC
>JBDHHM010000005.1:0-26364 GCA_039589355.1 Gemmatimonadota bacterium
GCCGCCCTGCTTGCCCATTTCACGAAACGCCAATATTCATCTTCCGCGAGCCCCAGGCGACCCTTCACACCTAGCTACCGGGAGCCATGCTCGCCAGGCATGGGCAGCAAATGAAGGTGACGGCACGCTCCCCGGCCGCGGGCTGGGCAGGCTCGCCGCCCAACTGGGCACGATCGCACACGGGACCGTGGCGCGGCTGAGCTGGGCTGCCAAAAGGTCGCGGCTCCTTACGCCCAAGCGTTAGACGATCCCATTGTGCTGGCGGCTGTGAATGAGGTGGAAGGGCTGACCACGGCGCTCTCCGGGAAGATCTGGCAGAAGATCATGATCCTCGACCGAACCCGGCCACCGGCCACCGGTTACCGGCCATTCAGAATTCCTCGCGGTTGAACCGCCACAGCGCCACCAGAACCAGCAGCACCGTCCATAGCAGCGTCACGAGGATCGGCTGCCACGCCTCGGCCGGCAGCGGGCGCCCTCGCGCCGCCGTCGCGGCGAATTCGGACAACGCCCACGGCGTTCCCGCCAGCAGCCAGGGCAGAAAGCCGGGCAGGATGAATCCTGCGAACATGAAGCCGATGGCGACGCCCGAGACCGCTCCCCTCGAGTTCATCCAGGTGCTGAGCGCCAGGGTGAGTGCGAGGTAGAAGACGAGAAGCTCGACGTGGATCGCCGAGCCCAGCAGAAAAGCGGCGAGGCTCGGCTGCAGGTAGGCGAGCAGCAGAGTCTGCAGGAAGAACACGACGCTCGGGATCAGGACGGCGAGCCCGACGAACGACGCGCCGTTGACGACGAACTTCGACAGGATGAACGCCTCTCGCGTCACCGGTTTGGACAGCACCCACTCCGCGGTCCCCAGCTTGCGCTCGCCCAGTACGGAACTCTGTGTCGAGACGACGATCCCGATGGCGGCGAAGAACCCACAGGCGCGGAAGAAGACCTCGATCAGCTCGTCCAGGATAAAATAGGGATTGCGTCCCATCTCATCGAGCCCGATGAGGAGCAGCAAGCCGTTGATAACAGCTAGCCACAGTACGTTGTGGATCAGGGCGCGCCGCGTCCGAAACCACGTGCCGTACTCTTTGTCGACCAGGTTGCCGAACCCGGTCAGTGGGCCGCGTCCGCCGGCGACCTCGAGCCGAACGCTAGCGCTCTCCATCGCCGTTCTCCTCGACCAGGTTCATGAAGACATCCTCGAGATCGTACGTCCTGCGCCCGAACGCCGTCACCACGACATGTTCGTCCGCCAGCATCAGTCGTAGAAGTTGCGACTCGGCGGCCGTGTCGTCGGTTACCCGCACCAGCCAGTGAGCGCAGTCGTGTTCCCGCGTGATCTGGACGTCGGAGACCCACGGTTGGCCGGCCACACGCTGCTCGGCATCACTTCCATTACCCTTCACGTCGATCGTGTAGACTATCCCGTCGCTCCCAGCCAGCAGCTCCTCGATCGGCGCCTTGGCCACGAGCTCTCCATTGTTCAGAATCGCCACGGTGTCGCTCACCCGCTGCACGTCGTCCAGGATGTGCGTCGAGTAGAAGACCGTCGCCCGCTCGCGCAGTCGCTCCATGATCTCCAGCACATCGCGCCGGCCCATGGGATCGAGGGAGGAGGCCGGCTCGTCCAGGATGAGCAGGTCCGGGTCGTTCACCTGCGCCTGGCCGATGCCGAGACGCTGGCGTTCCCCCGAGGAGAAGCCCCTGATCGGGCGGTCGGCCTTGTCGGCGAGGCCGACCAGCTCGAGCGTTTCCTCGACGCGCTTCTCGAGTGCCAATTTCGGGCCGCCGTAGAAGCAGCGCGCCGTGAAGCGCAGCGTCTCGCGCGCCGTCATGTGCTCGTAGTAGCGCGGCTCCTGTGCCAGGTACCCGATCCGCCGCCGCACGTCGATGGTGTCGCCAACGATGTCGTGACCGAACACCTCCGCCGACCCGCCGGTCGGGTGGATGAGTCCCAGCAGCAGCTTGATCGTCGTCGTCTTGCCGGCCCCGTTGGGACCCAGGAAACCGAAGATCGAGTTGCCCGGCACCTCGAGGTCCAGCGACTTGAGCGCCTGAACCCCCTTGTACGTTTTGCTCAGCTTGTGAGTGCGGATGACCGGATCGTTGGGCACTGGGTGGCTCCTATCCGCAGGTTGGTCGTCGCCCACTCCGTTTACCCAGCCTACGAGCCGTGGACCATGCCGGTTTCGGACCGATTCTTGACCCACCGCCCCCGCTATCCTAACTAAGAAGATCCACACAGCCCCACCTCGGACACGAGACCGGAGGGACACCGTGAACGCTACCGCTCGCACTGCGATCCTCTGTATCCTGGCCCTAGTGCTGGCCGCGGGACTGGCTCCCGCCCAGGAGCCGTACCAGACGCCGCCGCCCGACGTGGTGGCCATCGTCGATGCACCGCCCACGCCCTCTGTGAGCGTGAGCCCCGATGGCGCCTGGATGGCGCTGGGCGCGCGGCGTGCCTACCCATCCGTCGCCCAGCTGGCCGAGCCGGCCCTAGGACTCGCCGGCATCCGCTTTAACCCGCGGACGAACGGGGACGACCAACCGCCGCTGGGGATCGGCATCAAGCTGGTCAGGACCGCGGACGGCCGAGAATGGACTATCGAGCTCCCGGACGACGTCCAGCTCGGCTACCCCTCCTGGTCGCCGGACGGGAAGTACATCTCGTTCACGAACACCACCGCCGACGGAGTAGAGCTCTGGATCGCCTCCGTCGACTCGAAGCGCGCGGAGCGGCTGACGGGCCCCGAGCTGATGGCCGCCCGCGGGGGGCCCTGCCGGTGGATGCCCGGCTCGGGGGCGCTGCTCTGTCAGCTGATCCCGGAGGACCGGGGCGCGGCGCCGGAAGTATCGCGGGAGCCGAAAGGCCCGACGATCCAGGAGGCGCTCGGCGGCCGCAGGGCACCTGTACGTACGTACCAGAACCTCCTCCGCTCTCCCTTTGATGAGGTCCTGTTCGACTACTACTTCACCGCGCAGCTGGCGCTCATCGACCTGAACGGCGACCGCCATCTAATGGGCGAACCGGCGATCTTCGCCGGACTCGATCCGGCGCCCGACGGCATGCACATCCTCGTGAGCCGCGTCCAACGTCCCTATTCCTATCTGGTCCCGGTCTACAGCTTCCCGCGGGAGATGGAGGTTTGGGGCCACGGCGGCGAGGAGGTCCACAAGATCGCGTCGCTGCCGCTGGCCGAGAATGTGCCTGTCGGCGGCGTCCCAGAGGGGCCGCGCAGCATACGCTGGCGAGTCGGCGACTCGCACACCCTCGTCTGGGTCGAGGCGCTCGACGGCGGCGACCCGAAAGCCGAGGTTGAGCATCGCGACCGGATCGTCATCAAGACACCGCCGTTCGATGGTGATCCCGTAGTGGTCGCGCGCACCGAGCTGCGCTATCGGTCGCTCACCTGGACCGAGGGTGGCAGCGCGGCACTCGTCTCTACATACGACCGACCGACCAGGTGGTCGAAAGTGCTCCTAGTCGATTTCGCGCCTTCGTTCACCGAGCCGCGCGTCATCTGGGATCGCAACTCCGAGGACTCCTACGGCGACCCCGGCAGGCCGGTGCTGACCAGCAACGAGCGCGGCGAGACCGTGATGCTGGTCGCCAGCGACCGCCACTCCATCTATCTGACCGGGTCCGGCGCATCGCCCGAGGGCGATCACCCGTTCATCGACCGCTTCGACATGATGTCGGGTGAGGCGGAGCGGATCTGGCAGGCCGAGGACCCGTATTACGAGTTTCCGGTCGAGATGCTCGACAACGAGGGCCGGCGAATCATCACGCGCCGCGAATCGAAGACCGAGCCGCCTAACTACTTCATACGCGACCTCGAGAGCGGTGAGCTCACCCCCCTCACGCATTTCGTAGACCCGGCGCCCCAGCTCACCGGGATTACTAAGCAGCGGATCCAGTACCAGCGTGCCGACGGACTCGATCTGACCGGAACGCTCTTCCTGCCACCCGGCTACCGTGAGGGGACACGGCTGCCCACGGTCATCTGGGCGTACCCGCGTGAGTTCAAGTCCGATGCCGCCGGGCAGGTCCGCGGCTCCGAGCACCGCTTCACCTTCTATCGCGGCTACTCGCACCTCTTCTTCCTCACCCAGGGCTATGCGCTGCTCGACGGTGCCAGCATGCCGGTGGTCGGGGTGGGTGACGTAGAGCCCAACGACTCGTTCCGCGATCAGCTGGTGATGAACGCGCAGGCCGCGGTGGATGCGCTGGTTGAAATGGGCGTGACCGACCCCGACCGGGTGGGCGTCGGCGGTCACTCGTACGGCGCCTTCATGACCGCCAACCTGCTCGCCCACTCCGACATATTCCGGGCGGGCATCGCACGCAGCGGCGCCTACAACCGCACGCTTACACCCTTCGGATTCCAGAATGAGGAACGCACATTCTGGGAGGCACCCGAGGTCTACTTCGCCATGTCGCCGTTCATGCACGCCCAGAAAGTCGATGAACCCATTCTGCTCTTGCACGGCGAGGCGGACACCAACTCGGGGACCTTCCCGATCCAGTCGCTGCGTTTCTATCACGCCGTCAAAGGACTGGGTGGCACAATCAAGCTCGTCATGTACCCGCACGAGCAGCACGGCTACAGAGGCCGTGAGACGGTGCTCGACGCTCTCCACCAGCAGTTCGCCTGGTTCGATCGCTGGGTGAAGAACGCACCGCCGCGTGAGGAGACGGCCACCGACGCCAGCGGGATGTAGTTGGGGCGCCTGGGGACCGCCTCGAGGCCGTGACGAAGAGGCGGGGCACGATGCCCCGCCTCTTCACTTTCCAGGGCGGCGGCCACCCAGAAATCGGCCGTCCGACTACTCTTAGCGAACGGCACGTCCTTTGCCGTTCAGTGCTCGGCTGGGGCAAGAGAAGGAGAGAGTCTGAAGACAGGTGATCTGCTAAACGAGCTGGCGGCTCGCTTCCGCGAGATCGAGGAAGCCCTCGAGCACGCCGAAGATCGTGCCGCGAGCGTCCAGCTCATCGGCTCCATCACCGAGCTCTACAAAGGTCTGGGTGAGGTGGAGGGTAGCATCGCCGAGCTGAAGCAGAAGCTTCGCGGCCTCGTCGAGGCGAACCAGTGGTTGTCCGATGAGATCGCCACGCCCGTCGCCGGCGTCGCGCCGGCGGGACCTCCGGTCTACAGCGACAGGCTGGGAAGCTCTACCTACAAACAGAAGGGTTGGGACTGTATCGCCGTTGGCGACTACGGCGGTGCCAAGGAGATGCTGAAGCGCGCCCTCGAGCTGGCACCGGATGATCTCGAGGCACTCTCCACTCTGGGATGGGCGCAGGCGCTGGCCCACGACTACGACGATGCTTTGATGACGTACCACCGCGTGCTCGCCGCCCAACCCGATGACGAGCAGGCACGCGTCAACCTCGGCTACATCTGCCTCAAGAAGAAGATCTACGGTGAGGCTGTGGAGCACCTGTCTTCGGCGATTCGGGCCGGGACCGATCGCAAAGCCACGCTCTACGCGCACTACTATCTCGGTTTGGCCTACCTGGCACGCGAGATGTACGGGGACGCCGAGAGCTACTTCCAGCAGACGATTGAGCTCGCCCCGGCGATGAGCGAGGCGTATTTCCAGCTCGGGCGAGCACGTTTCCTGGCGGGCCGGAGGGCCGACGCGATCTCCGCCTGGAGGGACGGGATCGCCGCCAACACCTTCAGCCCGTGGGCCAAGCGCTGCAGCGATGCCGCGCGAGCGGTGGAGGCCGGCGAAACGCCGCCACTGGATTGAGGGACTCCGCGCTACTCTACCTGTAGGGCGCCGCTGAAGACCGGGGGATCGGGCCGTTCCGCCAAAGTAACAACCAGCAAAGCCGCCAGCTCGCCGATCGTCATCATTCCATCCAGATCGATTAGCTCTACATCGTCGTACGGCGTGTGATACTCGAGGTGGGTGCCCGTGTGGAAGAAGAGGACGGGCCGCCCTCGAAAGTAGAAACAGGCCTGGTCGCTGCGCTCCAGCCCCGCATCGCTCGTGCTGAATTCCGGCAAGTCACTGTCCGCTTCCGACAGTATGTCGAGCCAGTCCGGCGACGAACTGTACCCGATCAGAATCAGGCCGTTCTCACTGAAGCGACCGACCATGTCGAAATTCAACATGGCGACGACGTCGCCGATCGGCATCGTTGGATTCTCACAGAAGTAGTATGAGCCGACCAGCCCCACCTCCTCCGCGCCGTAGGCCTGGACCATGATCGAGCGCCGGCCCTCCGGTCCTCGGCCACCCTCCGCCGTCCACTCAGCGAGGCTGCGCGCCAGCTCGAGCAGTAGCGCCGTCCCCGAGGCATTGTCGTCGGCACCGTTTCTCACGAGTGCGGTATCGGCATCCAGCGTCCAGCCCACATGATCGTAGTGGGCGCCCAGCACCAGCCACTCGTCGGCCAGGCTTCCCTCACCCGGTATCACAGCTAATACGTTCTGTGAGACGAACTGCGCAGCGAGCATCTGACCGGCTGAGGTGTTCGGGGATTCAGAAACGAACGGCTCGCCGAACGTCTGCATGTACCCGGCGACTCCGGGCTCGAGTCCGTACTCGATGAATTCGTCCCGGATGTACTCCGCCGCCATCAGCTCGTGCTCCGAACCGGCCCGGCGGCCAAACATGCTGTCGTGCGCCAGCACGTTCAGATGCTCGGAGATATTCTCCAGGCTGAGGTCCGGCTCGTATATCAGGTCGGGCGAGGAGGGCGAGGACTCACACGCCACGAGCGCCAGTGCCACTAATCCCAGAAATCGTCTCATAGCTCGATTCGCCATTCTCGGGTCATGTCTGCGGCGCAGCGAGGGCCACATTAACAAATATAACACCCCCCATTGCTTCATAGGGGTCCAGCGGCCGAACTTGTCTGTCACCATCCGAATTAGAACCCAACAGCCACGGAAAGGCTCTGCGATGAAGGCGGCAGTCTTTTGGCAGCACGGCGGCCCCGAGGTCGTCGAGATAGCCGACGTACCCCGCCCCGATGTGGGCCCCGGTCAAGTCCTCATCGCCGTGCACGCCGCGGCGCTGAACCACCTGGACCTTTGGGCCCGGCGCGGTCTGCCCGGCCTACAGCTCGAGTTCCCCCACATCGGCGGCTCCGATATTGCCGGGGTCGTCGAGGAGCTCGGAGACGGGGTCGAGGGGCCCACCCCGGGTACTCGCGTCCTGGTGAACCCCAGCCTCTGGTGCGGCCGCTGCGACTGGTGTCTGAAAGGCGAGGAGAGCCTCTGCACGTCCTACAGGATCATCGGCGAACACATCCGCGGTGGCTTCGCCGAGTTCGCCGCCGTACCCGCGACCAACGTGCATCCGATCCCCGACCACATGTCGTTCGAGGACGCCGCCGCCGTGCCCCTAGTCTATCAGACCGCCTGGCGCGGTCTGGTGGGCCGCGGCAGGCTCGAGGCCGGCGAATCCGTACTCGTCACCGGCGCCTCGGGCGGCGTCTCCACTGCAGCGATCCAGATCGCCAAGCACATCGGCGCCACGGTCTTCGCCGTCACCGCCGGACCGGAGAAGGCCGCCCGCGTGCGGGAGCTGGGCGCCGACCATGTCATCGACCGGCTCGAGTCTGACTTCTCGAAGGAAGTGTGGAAGGCGACCGACAAACGGGGCGTCGACATGGCCTTCGACAGCGTTGGCGAGGCCGTCTGGCCCGACCTGCTCCGCGCACTCGCCCGCGGCGGCCGGCTCGTCACCTACGGCGCTACCACCGGACCGGCCGGTCAGGTGGAGATCCGCCTCACCTTCTGGAAACAGCTGCAGATCATCGGGACCACTATGTCGAGCGTGTCCGAGTTCGACGCGGTTATGTCGCTCGTCTTCGAGAAGAAGCTGAAGCCCGTGATCGATGTCGTGTGGCCGCTCGAGGATGCTCACGAGGCGCACCGACGACTCGAGGCAGGCGAGCAGTTTGGGAAAATTGTACTGACGCCCTAACGCGATGGCACCGACCAAGCTCCCGACCAATCCGGCGGCCGCGCCGGCCGAAGCGATCAAGGCTCGCGCCCGCGAGCTCGGCTTCGAACTCGTCGGGATCGCACCGGCCGAGCGACCGGAGCACGGCGACTTCTATGTCGAGTGGCTCGAGCGCGAGTACAACGGCGAGATGGCGTACCTGGCCCGCGATGATGCCGTGCTGCGGCGACTTAACCCCGGCGAGGCGCTTCCCGGCGCCCGCTACGTCATCGTAGTAGCGATGAGCTACGCCGGCGGCGACAACGGCCCGGCCGACGATCCCCGGCAGCCGGTCATCTCACGCTACGCCCGCGGGGTTGACTACCACACGGTCTTCGAGGAGAGGCTCGAGGAACTTGCAGGCGCTCTCCGCAAGCTCACCGGCGACGCGACCGGTATGCGCTGTTATGTCGACTACGGACCGGTGTTGGAGAGGGACCACGCCCAGCGGGCCGGCATCGGTTGGATCGGGAAGAACACCTGCCTGATCCACCCGGATGTCGGCTCCTACATTTTTATAGGAGAGATCCTCACAGATGCCGAGCTGCAGGCCGACGAACCCTTCGTCCCGGACCATTGCGGCACCTGCGACCGCTGCGTCTGGGCGTGTCCCACGGGGGCCATCGACGGGCCGCGTGTTCTCGACGCCCGCCTCTGCATCTCCTACCTGACCATCGAGCTGCGGGGGCCTATTCCCATCGAGCTGCGACCGGCGATCGGCAACCGCATCTTCGGCTGCGATATATGCCAGGAGGTCTGTCCCTGGAACAAGGAAGCGCCCGCTTCGAACGAACCCAGCTTCTGGCCGCCTGACGACGTCGGCGGCCCGGAGCTGATCGAGCTCATGCGGCTAAGCGAGAAGGACTTCGCGGCGCGCTACGCCGACTCCCCTCTAGCACGCGCGAAGCGCCGCGGCCTCCTCCGCAACGTCGCCGTCGCCCTCGGCAACTGGGCCGACCCTGCGGCCATACCGGCGCTGGTCGATGGCCTGAACGAGGATGATCCGCTGGTTCGCGGCCACGCCGCCTGGGCGCTCGGCCGCATCGACCGCCCGGAGGCGGCAAAAGCACTCGAGTTTCGCCTGGAGTTCGAGGACGACGGCTGGGTTCGAACGGAGATCGGGCTCGCCCTGGCGGGCGAATGACGTCCTAGCCCGCGGCCTCGGGCAGAAGAAAGGTGAACGCCAACAACGCGGCCAGGAATGCGAAGAAGAACTGCGCCCACCAGTGTGCACCACGTCGGCTCATTGCCAACACGACCGTTCCGATAACGGTGAACGGTACGAGCACGGCGAGCGCCAGCGGAGCGAAATAGGCGGCGCCCGTCTCCACGTCGTAGCGCTCCGGCCCGTAGATGGCCAGGTCCACGACGACCCACAATGCCAAGACCCCGACCAGCGTCGCCAGCATCGCCTTGCCGCCGTACCTGCGATTCACGAAGACGGCCAGCACGACCGCCAGGGTAACGACTATCGACTGCAGAGCCGCCTGAGGATAGACTGAATCGACGATAAACATCGCCTGCCCCGACTAGTAGTCGAAGAACTCCACCTGCGGCAGCCGGTCCAGGAACCGGGCCCGGTAGCCGCGCTCGAGTAACTCCTGCACCGCCTCGCGACCGTCGTTGCCGATGTCAAGCGTCCGACGGTTCACATACATCCTCACGAACTGGTCCACCTGCTCGCCCGGCATCTCGCCGGCGAAATCCGACGCGTACTCGAGCGCCTCGCGCCGGTGGTCGAGGGCCTACTGGATGCTCTCGCGCCTGTAACAGCAGATCCTGCCGATCGTCTCATCGCCCAGCGCGCGCCGGGCAACGTTCGATTCTGCATTCAAGTAGTCTATTATTCAAGTAGTCTATTAATCATGGATTGCCGAATCCCCAAACCACCTAATTGCCACCCCCGTCGGCACTTTCGGCCAGAAGTACGTCGTCTTCGCCGGAAGCCGCTCTCCCGCAGCCGCCGCTTCCCGCACCTGCGCCACACGGGGCGCAGCGAGCAGCGCCGCCGCCTGCACCGCCCCGGACCTCACTGCCTCCAGCGCCTCGCCTGCGTCCTTCACGTAGCTGATTCGACCCGACTGATCTTCCCTCGAGAGCCCCAGGCAACCCGACAGGAACGCATCGTGAAACGCTACCGCCGAGATGCTGCTCAGCGCGTCCGACTTTCGCAGGCGCAGGAGCCAGCCACCCGACTCATCCCGCGCCACGAGCACGAAGGTTGGCCGACCCGCTTCCTCCTCCAGGGCCTGCTGCACCGACCGGCCCTCCACGTCAGTCAGTCTGATGATCTCGAAGTCCGACGCGGCATCCAGCGCCGCACCGATCCAGTCCAGCGGCTCGCCTCCGATGGTCCGGTGCGCCGGTAATAGCAGCAGCCCTGGGTCGTTCTCCGGCACGATAAAGGCGAGCAGGTAATCGTGCGCGGCCCGGCTGCCGCCCGCGGTGCCGAGCTCGTTACGATAGGCGAGCGTCGTCTCGTAACGGTGGTGGCCGTCGGCGATGAGGAAGACCTGCTCGTTCAGGGCGCCGACCAGCTCTTCCAGCGTCTCTCGCTCGTCCACACACCAGACCTCGTGCGCATGACCGGCGGGAAACTCCGCCCGCTCCGTCGGCTTCTCCTCGGCCAGATCACCCAGGAGCCCGGCGACCCGAGCGCCGGCGTCGGAACAGATGAAAAAGACAGGAGAGAGCTGCGCTTTGCACGCCCGCATGAGGGCGAGGCGATCGGCCTTCGGGCCCTTCATCGTGCGCTCGTGGGGCAGTACGATGCCCTCGTCGTACCCGACGAGCTTCAGGGCCGCCCAGACACCGGTGCGCGCAAACGACTGGTCTCCGGAGCTGAAGTGGTGCCTGTGGATGTAGAAGGCCGGCCGCTCGGCCCGCGCGAGCACGCCGTCCTCCACCCAACTCTCCAGCGTGCGCGCCGCCCGGTCGTAACGCTCGGGCCCGTCCCCGACAGGATTGGTGACGTGTACTATGTTGTGCGCGCTTCGCCCTCCGAGCTGCGCCGCCTGCTCCGGGTCGATCACATCGTAGGGTGGTGCCAGGACCGCGCCGAGATCGCCGACGCGGTCCAACCGGAAACGGAGGGCGCGGAGCGGCGCGACCCTCGATCCGGTCACGAACCGCCACCGCGGCCGGAACCTGTCGGAGACGCGCCGCCGTTCGCCGAGCTCCTGAGCGCGTTGAAGATTAGCGGGTAGCTGGCGATAGTCTGCCCGCGGTACTGGGGCTTGAAGCCGAACAGAACCACCCGACCCCGACCGTGGCGCACGACCGCTATCGCACCACGCCCCGCGATGTGCTCGGTCCCGTTCACCCAGCCGCTCAGCAAGAGCTCGTCGGCCTCGCCGTAACGTCCGACGATCTCTACGCTGCCACCCGCCTCGTCGGTCGGCTCGAAGGCAATTCCACGCTGGAACCAGGCCGTCGTCCGCGTCGGCATCCCCTGGACGAGCGGATGACCGCGCTCGAGGTGCAGGCGCAGAATCGAGCCGGGAATGTAGAAATCGCGCCGGTCGACGTCCGCCAGCACGTCCTTCACCGGCAGCGCAAATTGCTCGACGGGCAGCAGAGATGCGCGGTTGAAGGCGATCAGCGTGCCACCCGCCCTCACGAACTCTTGCAGCCCGCGCACGCCTTCCTCACCGAGGCCGCCCACGTACTCCGGCGGCATCTCGCCTTCATCGTGCCCATCGATCATCGACTGCGGCGCGAAGTCGGGGAGCACGATCGCGTCAAACCGGGACCGCAGGTCGCCGGCTCGGGCGTCGGCATCGCGCAGCTGCTCGTATCCGATCCCGTATTCGTCGAACACCCAGCGCGTCCAGCCCGCATCCATCGAAGACATCCACGGCTCGTAGATCGCGACGCGCGGGCCGCGACCACCGGAGAGGCCCGGCGCCTGTTTGTCGTGTGACGGCGCCTCGATCGGTTCCGACAGCGCCACGTCCGGAAGCTCATCCAACGCCAGCACATCGACGTTCATCATGAGCGGCAACGTGTGTGCCGTGACATCGTACGGCGTGCGCAACGGGCCGCCGGGGTACTCGGGCAGCGACGGATACTCCTGCACCTCCAGCATCGTCTTCGCGAAGCCCGAGTACGGCTGCGCCATCGGGACGACGTACGTGCCCTCGGTGTATACGCGACCGTCGGCCACGAACGACTCCAGTACACGGTGAACCTCAACGCCGCCCGTCACCAGGATGCGCAACATGTCCGGCAGCCCATCGGCGTTCTGACCCTGGATAGGGATCACGAACGCCTGCGGCCAGCCCTCGCGCCCGCCGATGCTGCGGAGCCCGATCCGGTAGAAGCTGCTGAGCCAGCGCTCTCGGTAGAGCGCCGCCTGCTTGAGCAGCGCCGTAGCCCCCGCTTCCTGGTAGTCGACGATGTCTGCTAGGCGCCATTCGCCACCCGGCCAAGGCTCGGGGAACCGCCACGATGACTGGCGAGCGTTCATCCCTCTGCCGTCGCCAAGCGAGTCGAACGGCACTGTGACCGGCGTGGCCAGCCGGGCGCTCGCCGTCTCCGTCAGTATCCGCACGCCGCCGTGGTAGTGCTGGTACGCGCGCGCCGGCGTCCAGGCATCGAAGATCGCGTTTATCACAATACCCGTCTTACCCTGCCCGTACATTTCCCACGCCATCGCCGTACCGATGGCGTTGATCCCGGCAATGAGCAGCGGGTCGACGTTTGGCTCCACCGGATCGGTCCACGGCGGAATGAAGAATCGCGCGCCCCGCGAGCCCATCTGGTGGATGTCGTGCACGATCTGCGGGTGCCAAACGTTGTGCAGCTTGGCTACGGTCAACTGCGTCTCTTTCTGCGTGAAGGCGTACCAGTCGCGATTGTTGTCGTGCCCGACGTAGTGGTGGTAGAGGAACGGTGGCCCGGTCCCTTCCCATGGCTGACCCAGCGTGCTCTTGTACCAATCCACTACCATCTGGCTACCGTCGGGATTGAGCGACGGCACCAGCAGCAGAATCACATTGTCGAGGATCGCGCGCGTCTCCTCGTCGTCCCGCGACGCCAGGTGATAGGCCAACCGCATCGGCATCTGATAGCCCCCCACCTCCGTCGAATGGATCCCGCCTGTGATCAGAACGATCGTACGCCCTTCCCGGATCAGCTCCTCCGCCTCGAGCTCCGACTCCAGCAGCCGCGGGTCCGCCAGCTTCCGCTGCACCTCCAGGTAGTGGTCCAGCCGCCTGAGATTCTCGGCGCTGGAGATGGTCAGGGCAACAAATGGCCGCCCCAGAGTGGTCATCCCCAACGTGTCGAGGGTGACCCGGTCGCTGGCGTCCGCCAGGACGTTCAGATACCCGGTTATCTCGTTCCAATCCGCCAACCTGCGGTCCGCACCAATCTCGAAACCAAGGAACGAGGCGGGCGTCGGGGTTTTCTCCGCCGTCCCCTGGGCCGGGCCCGGAGTCGGCAGCAGGGCCACCATCGCCAGCGCTACGCACACGTATCGCAGTCTCATCTCAGACCTCTCCAGCGGGCACCGTTAACCTGAAGGTCAATGAAAGTGGACTTGATAGCTCACTCTAGAGGAGGGGTGGGAGCCCCGCAAGACTTACGGCGCCACTGCCTGACAAGGGGGCCGGCCATCTGACCGTTTACTTGACTGCCACCTGACCGCCGCCCCCCAATTTGCACATCATGAGGAAGCGATTTCCACAGCAATCGTAGGTTTACGTGCGCGCCAGGCGTGTATCGTGTGAACCGCAAACTGAGGAGGCGAATCGGGTGAACGGCCGGAATCGGCTCAACGCGGCAGAGATCTATCAGACGGACCTCGAGCGGCACCTGTTCGCCCCGGCGTCGCGCCGCAACGGTCGGCTCTCAGGTTGGCTGGCCCTCGACCTCGTCGCCGACCGGGTTCGCGACTGGCTCGCCAGCAGCCGGACCCGCTGGAAGGCCTTAGCCGAAGCCTGGGATCTCTCCTAGCCTCGACCACATCAGACGCCCTCACGGGCGCGACGGCGTCCCAGCTCCTTTACATCCCTCATCCAGGGTAGCTCGCCCATCGTCACTCCCATCGTCATCGCCGCGCTTACCGCCGCCGCCCTGACAGGCGCACGAGGCTGGGCCCGCGCGGATGGGTCGGGGAGCGCCCCGTAATCGGGCGCCCCCCGCTGCGGAGAGCAGTGCTGAGGATCGGAATCGGTGGGGTTGCCGCGATGGACTGCACCCTCCACCGCGGTGGTGGGTTCTTTCCTGCCCGCTGCGTTCCGCTTTCCTAGGGCGCTCCGGCCTGAGCCGAGCTCAGCACCGAGTATGTGAGCGCCGCGGTCAAGGCCAAGTAGAACAAACCGAGCCCGATGATCTTCGCGACGTGCGCCGTCTTCCTGAGCCTCTTCCAACTAACGATCATTGCTACCTCCGATTTGCGAGATCTCGTTCTCGGCTTCAGACCTGCCCTCCAGGTCTCGCCGGCAGTATACGGGACCCACTTCAGCGGGCTCTCAACCGACCGTCATCTGACCTATCACGTGGATCATCTGCCTATCATCCAACCGAGCCGGGCACCTCAACTCGCAACTTCACAAGCAGTTACGACGATTAACCTGAACGCCCGCGCGCCGGCGACCGGAAGCTTGCGGTGACCTCACGCCTGCGTGCACTATGTACCGCACGCAACAGCCCGAAACCCGTTGCCAGCCAACCAGTGCCCAATGATCGAACTGCGGACGCTCGGCCGCGGCGCGGTTAGCCGCGACGGTCAGGACCTGCCCGGGGTCACGGCCCAGAAGCAGAGGTTCGCCCTGCTCGCGTACCTGGCCGTGGAGGGACGCGCCTCGCGCGGCCAGCTTCTGGCTTTCTTCTGGTCGGAACGGGAGGAAGAGAAAGCACGCCACTCTCTGTCCCAGGCGCTTTACGCTCTCAGACGCGAACTGGGTGAGGAGTGCCTGCGAGTCGAGGGCGACTCAGTGCAGGTAAACGCTGAGGTCTGCACGGTAGACGCCACGCAACTGGAAACCGCGGCCGAGAGCGGGGACTGGCAGCGAGTCGTCGAGTTGTACAAAGGACCGTTCCTGGAGCAGTTCTCGCTACCCGACGCAGGCGATTTCGAGGAATGGCTCTCCAACACACGCGCCGCCCTGGAACGGCTGGCACACCAAGGCTTCCGCAACGTGATCGCTGAGTACCTGAGGGCGGGTGATACGGCCGCCGCTCTGGCGGAGGCATGGCGTTGGACGACGTTGGAGCCGCTCGATGACGAAGCTCAGCACACACTGATCGGACTGCTGGCTGCCAGCGGCGACCGCACGGCGGCGCTCAGTCGCTTCGACGCCTATCGCGAGCGCCTGACGCGCGAGCTCGAGGTCGAGCCCCGGGAAGAGACCATGGCGCTGGTCGAACAGGTGCGCGCAGGAGAATCGCCCGAATTTCGCCCGCTGTCAGAGACGACGCGCCCACCGCCCGAGCGCGTTCCAGCGGCGCCAGAGCCGGGCGAAACCCAGCCCTCGGCCGGCGGAGCGCCCAGTAGTCTGGAGGTACTGTGGCGGGAGGTGCGGACGCGTCGAGTCTTTCAAGTAGGCCTGCTCTACCTCGGTGCGGGCTGGCTGGCCATGCAGGCCAACGATATCCTGATCGAACGCGGGCTCTTGCCCAACTCTTCTTTCAACGTCCTCTTGTTGATCCTCGTCGCCGCTTTGCCCATCGCGCTCATATTGGCATGGGCATACGAGCAGCCGCCTGGGGAGCGGTGGGCTTCCTTGATCAGGAAGGTGGGCCCGCTCCACGTGTTGGCGGCTTTGCTCGCGGTGGCGCTTCTCCTGCTCCCGGCGCGTTTCCTGCTGGATCGCCAAGCGCAAGAGACCGCTCCCCTCATCCAGCCCAGCACGCCGCCGTCTCCTACCAGCATCGCCGTGTTCTACTTCGATGACCACAGCGAAGGCGAGCGGCTCGGGTATCTGGCTGAAAGCCTCACCGAACATCTAATCCACGAACTGGCTCAGGTGAGCGTCCTCGATGTCAAGTCCCGGAACGCGGTAAAGCCTTTCCGTAACGGGAGTATCTTGCCCGACAGCGCGGCGAAGCTCTTAGGTGTCGGTACGCTCGTCGAGGGCAGCGTCACCGGAACACGCGAACGCGTACGGATCAGCGTTCAGCTCATCGATGCGACCACCCTCGGCCACATCGATAGCGACTTGATCGATGGATCGGCTGAAGACCCGTTCGCTCTGCTGGACAGCGTGGGAGCCGATATCGCACGAATGCTCCGTACGTGGTTGGGCGTCGAGGTCCGCCTGCGCGAGTTGCGGGCCGGAACGGAGAATCAAGTCGCCTGGGAGCACGTCCAGCGCGCCCACGCGCTGCTCGAGGATGTCGAAGACCTGGTGGCGACGGGCGACACGGCGGAGGCGGCTCGGGCGCTCGATGCCGCCGATCAACACCTAGCCGACGCCGAGGACACCGCCCCCGATTGGGTCGAGCCCATCGTGGCACGGGCGGAGCTCGCCAGCCAGGCTGCAACTCACTTCGCACCCCTAGACCGGTCCTACGACACCACCTGGGTGCGACGCGGGATGCGGCATGCCGACCGGGCGCTCGACCTGGCGACCGATGATCCCGGCGCCCTCGAGCTGCGCGGCACTCTTCTCGCGTACCTGGCTGCGATGGCAGACGAACAGGCTGCCGACAGTCTGCTGGCCGCAGCCGAGATGACGCTACGCAGAGCGGTGGATCTCGACGCTACACTCGCCCGCGCCTGGAGCCAATTGAGTCGGGTCCTTCAACGGCAAGCCGAATTCGCCGAAGCGAAGTGGGCTGCCGAGCGCGCCTACGAGGAAGATGCCTTCCTGGCCGACGCCAGACGCATACTCTTTCTGCTCTGTCAGAACTCCATCGAGCTGCGAGACTGGGCCGAGGTTACCCGCTGGTGCAGCGAGGGGCGCCGACGCTTCCCGGACCGCGCCAGCTTCGTCGCGGCCGAATTGACCGCCCTGGCCGGCCCAGAGGGCCCCGAGCCCGACGTCGCAACGGCCTGGCAGTTGGGAGAGAAGCTGCTGGAACTGAGCCCCCCGCAACGGCGGATCGAGCGTCGGCCGCGCGTAATGATGGAAGTGGCGGCGGTCCTCGCCCGTGCGGGCAAACGCGACAGCGCCAGAGCCGTTATCGAGCGGGCGCGCGCCAGCCTCGTGGGGAACGACCCCGAGACGGATTACTACGAGGCCAACGCCCGGCTTCAAGTCGGAGAGATGGAGCGAGCGCTGGAGCTACTCGCCGTCTACCTCGAGGCGGTGCCGGGCGAAAGAGACTACATGGCTCGCGACTGGTGGTGGCATGGTCTTTGGGACGACCCACGCTTCCAGGAGCTCGTCGCCGAGCCGGATCAACAGTAACTACCGCTCCTCCTCGACGATGATGTGAGGATCGACCGAATCGCGCTGGGCCCCCACCCGCACGATTACCATGTACTTGAACATCCCGTAAGGCGAGTCGAGCCTGATCGTCGTGCTGGCGGTGTCACCGCTCGCCACACTCAACAGACTGTCTGCGGTCGGCAGACCGAGGGGATCACCCCGCAGATCGATGATCAGGGAATCAGCGGTCGGGTGTACCCAGCTTATCCTGTCTCCACGGCGAGTCGCCACAGGATCCGGTATGATGGAGAATGGGGCGGTATCGCCTGATACCCCAACGATGACTTCACGCACGGCCGTCGGCGGCACAGGAGGACACCTGGTGGTAGCGTACCAGTAGCCGACGACGAGTCCGATGACGAGAAGCAGCAGCCACAGGAGAATCCGGCCCATTACGCCTCCTAGTTAGAATACGGAAACTCATCCATCAGGCGCTGAAGCTCTCAACGAGCCCGCACCGTGTCCCCCACCGCCTGCACGTCCTCCGCCAGCGCTAGTGCCAACGCGTCCAGCATGCCGAATAGGCTGTCCCGCGGCCCGCGCACATCGGCCCGCGCCAGCACGGCGCCGGTCCTGCCGCCCACCAGCTCGGCCACGATCCGAAACTCGTCGCCGCCGGCGTGGAGGTCGCCCAAGACCAGCGAAGTGGCCTGCATGTTACCGGCGAGCACGCCCAGCGACTCCGCGCTGAACGCCGTCGCCCCAGGAAGGCCGCCCCGCTCCCACGTCTCGAGGACCCTCCGGTGAGGGACGATCTCCAGCGACCCGAGCTCCTCGAGGTTGATCGCGAGAAGCTGCGCCACACCCACCGATAGACCCTCGTCATCATCTCCAAACCCGTGCGTCGCGAACGGCAACACAGCCACCCGCATCGACTCCGCCGTCAGCATCCCGTCGCCAGCGCCGACCGGGCCATCGGCCCGCCAGGGCCAGAACGCAACGGCCAACACCGCCACAACGGCCATCGCCCCCGCCGCCACTATCCAGCTCCGGCGAATCGGCGGCCTCTGGGCCCGCCTTGGCGGTCGCGCCCCGACGGCGTCCTCGGTATCCGCGGCCGGCCGGGCGCGCCCATCACCCTCAGATGTCACCGCCTCCTCGAGGCCCTCGGCCGCTTGTGGCTCCCCGCGGATCCGCTCCACCAGCTGCCGCGTGTGCTCCAGAGGCTCGACCTCCAGTTCCCTAGCAAGCAGATCGCGGTACACATCGTACTGACGCAGCGCCCCCACACGATCGCCCCGCAGGTACAGAGACTCGATCAGCAGGTGTTGAGCCTCGTCGTCCAGCGTGTCCGAGTCGACCAGCCGGCGGCAGTAGGTCACCGCGCCGTCAAGATCGCCCGCCTCACGCGCCTGACCCGCCAGCTCGAGGGCCGCCTTGCGAAACTTCCGCTGCAGGTCCGCACGCTGCCGGTCCGCCCAGTGGTCAAAGTCCGGTTCGTTAACCGCCAGATCGGCCAGGAATGGGCCCTCGTACAGCGATACCGCGTCCCTAGGATCACCGGCCTCGAGGCGGCGCTCGAACTCCTCCACGTCCAGCCAGACCTCGCGGCCGAAGTCTACCGCGTCCTCAACGCTCTCCAGGGTTAGCTGTGGGCTGGTCTTGCGAAGCGTGTAGAGTAGCTGGTTCAGGGCTCGCCGCGCCCGCTTCTCGTCCCGGTCAGGCCACAGCACCCCGAGGATCTCGTCACGCCGGTCGGGACCCGGCTCCCGGGCCATGTAGACGAGCAACGCCAACGACTTCGGCCAGGCCGCCTCGCCGGTCAGCGGCTCGCCGTCCACCGCCACGGATGTACGCCCCAGTGTCCGTATCTCGATCATCTGACCTCAGCCCGCCGTGATTTCCCGGAATTTGCCCACCCAGCCCGTTCGCCACAAGGCGGTCGGCTCCGGGGCGGCGCTAAAACACTTGTTCTCCACCCCACATGACCACCACCGCCCACATGATCCTTGAACATGACAGCTGCCTGATAGCCACATGATAGCGCGGCGCTCGACCTGATAGGCACCTGATAGGCGAGCCGTCTACCTGACCGCTACCTGATCGTCACCTGATCCGCCCGGTCTATGATTGGCGGTAACTGTACCACTCACCTCCTCGCCCTGTCAGAAAGATGACAGCATGAGAACAAAAGCGAAGGTCCTTACGGTACCTGAGCGTTTCGAAGCGTGCGCTGGTCTGCTGGTGATCCTGAGCACGGTGATATATCTGATCGTCGGGATCCTTTGATCGGCAGGATCGGGGAAGATTCACAGGTACAGTGGCTTTTTGACAATTCTTCACGGAGGCTCGTTCGGGAGCTGTCGCTTCCAAACTGTCTTGGACTGACGAAGACTACCTCAGCTGTCCCACCTGCCCGCTGTGGGAGCGGTCGCAGCCGATAACGAGCGGGTCTCCGTTTCTATAAAGAACGCCGCCGGGGCTTTAGAGCCCCGGCGGCGTTCGGCTTTCGGTCGGCCGTGTTCGGCGGCCCCCGTCTAGCCCACCGGAGGCCTATCCGCCGCGAATTCACCGAGCGCGATCGGCGCCCCGAGCAGTTCGTCCGGGATAGCGAAGGAGTCGACGATCGGTAGGGCCTGCAGGCGTACTTCGCGACACAGTCGGTTCACGAGTTTGCGGATCTTCCTCGCCTTGTTACCCTCGATGTAGCCTTGCTCGAGAAACCAGCCACGATCAGCCTCGATCCGTGACAGCGCGAACAGGTCGCGGAGTGTTTTGAGGATCGACTGCAGCTGCTCGTTGGGCACGTCCTCGATGGCGTCGTGGAACTGCTCGAGGATCCCCCGCTCGACGTGTGCGTGCGCCAGCGCCAGCAGGTGATCCTGGCAGTCGTTCATGGCCGCGAACGCGTCCATGCCCTTATCGATTCGCTTCTTCAGTCGTCGTGCCGCGCTGACCAGTAGCTGGTGCTCGCGGAAGCGGAGCGCGCCGAGCTGGAATTCGGGGTCGCGCAGGTGCGACTCGTCGGTCATGCGGGTGACGATTGGGTTAAGCTCGACGATGGCTCGCGCCGCCTTCCCGGTCACGTGTCTCATGATCCCGAGGAACCGAGCTTCCTCGAACTGCTCCTGGAAATCGCTGAGCAGTGCCTTGGCAACGAGTTGCATCAGTACCGTGTTGTCACCTTCCAACGTGGTGAAAACGTCGGTGTCGGCTCGCAGCGACGCGAAGCGGTTGACCGCCATGTAGCCGGAGCCGCCGCACGTTTCGCGGCATGTCTGCAGGGTTTGAACGGCGTGCCAGGTCGTGTACGCCTTTAGCCCTGCCGCCAACACCTCTACCTCTCGGGACATCATGCCGCGACGCGCCATGTATGTCCGCACCAGGTGCTTTATGGCGAAGTCGAGGGCGAAGGTCGTCGCCAGCGGCGGCATCAGGCGGCGCTGGTGGCTCCGGTAGTCGAGGATGCGGATCTCGGGCTCGCCCGGCGGTCCGAACTGTCGCCGCCGTGCACCGTGCCGTACAGCTATCGTCAACCCGCTCTTCACCGCGCTCAACGCCACGGCGGCTATGTTGATCCGCCCGCCGACCAACGTACCGAGCATGGTGAAGAAGCGCTTCGCGTCGCTGGGGATCGTCGTGGTGTAAACGCCGTCCGCGCTGACGTAGGCGAACCTGTTCAGCAGGTTCTCACGTGGGATATGGACGTGGTCGAACCAGATGGAACCGTTGTCGACGCCGCCCAGGCCGAGCTTCTCACCGTGGTCACGGATGCGGATCCCCGGACGGAGCTTCCCCTCGCGGTCACGAATCGGGACGAGGAAAGCGTGCACGCCGTAGCGCGCGTCATCGATCTGGATTTGCGCGAACACGGTGGCCATCCGGCCGTGACGCACGGCGTTACCGATGTAGACCTTACGCGCCCGACCGGTCGGCGTGTTGATCACAAACTCACGCGCCTTCTTGTCGTAGCGCGCCAGCGTCTCGATATCGCGTACGTTCGAGCCGTGCGCCGCCTCGGTCATCGCGAAGCAACCGGGCAGCTCCAGCGTGCCGATATCGGGTAGGTACTTCTCATGATGACGTTGTGTACCGAGGCTGGAGACGCTTCCACCGAACAACCCGAACTGGACTCCGAACTTCACCGCCAGACTCAGGTCGTGGTAGCCCAGCGTCTCGGATGCGGCGAGGAAACGGCCGATGTCACCTTTCCCACCGTAGTCCGGCGGGAAAGCCAGAGCGCCGAAACCGTGCCGCGCCAGTTCGCGACACCAATCCATCACGCGCTCCCGGTAGGTCGTTCGGTCGAGTCCATACTCGTAACGGAACTTCGGGTCGCGCAGGACCTTCAGGATCGCCTCGCGCGTCTCGCGATAGGCGCCGCCCAACAGCCGCGCCATCGAACCGACCTGGAACGTCGGAGCCAGCTCCTCGTCCTCGCCGTCTGGCCGCACGCCCTCGGGGCTCAGAAGCTCCCTGCAGACCTGGGAAGCGTCCACCCCCAGCGCACCTTCGATATCCGCCAATGCCTCGGTGATCTCGGGACGCAGCCAGAACAGCGAATCGTCACCGCCACTCGCCTGCGCCAGCTCGACCCCGAGATCCGCCAGCGACCGCCGCGTCGACTCCGGCAACCCAGCCGCCATGCGCCGAATCACGCTCAGCAGGGTGCGCAGTTCACCCGGGTCCGGTGGCGCGTCCGGGTTCAGCCAGCGTTCCAGCACCGGCAGCTTCGTCCCCTCGGGCAGGTCGAGCTTTTCTACCTGGTCGGCGATCGCTCGCCACTCTGCCAGCGTGAGGTCGCTATCCGACCACGCCACATAGATAAGCGGAAGCAGCGAGAGCAGCCGTGGATCGTCGGTCGGGAAACCCGACTCGTGCGGGCTAGGTTTAGAGGCCGCCATGTGGACAACCTAAAGCACAGGGGCACGAATAGGCTAGTGGCTTGATTCCGTGGTTGCCGGGTTCGGAGCCGGGGGACCGCTCGCTCCGGTCGACCCGGCAATCGGGGTCGGTGCCTCCCGCGCGGACATCGGACAGCTCACCCGCAGACTTGGCCTAGGGATCGGAGCCGGGTCGCTAAAACCAACTTCGCTCGTCGGTCCCCCGGCTTTCCTCCCGGCCCGGATCGAGGCAGGGACCAGGAGATTGGTGTTCACCCACCCATCACGGGCGTCGGGGCGTGTCGTCGAGCGGAGCTGGTGTTAGCGAGCCCGCGCTCACGGGTGACCGTGAGCGCGGGGGAGGCCGGAGCGAGACGGCCGCCCCGACACCCGTCCCCGATGCCGGGCCGTCATGGATTCCCGAATTCCCGCTGTTAACGGACCGTGGGTCCGATGAGGATCGCGTTCAGAAACAGCCGGTTCAGCGATGGCCAGAGGTGCCGGTAGTTCGGGTCGTCGGCGAAGAGAACGACGCGACCCCGGCCCATTGGCTCATCGATCATCCAGGCCGTGCCCTCCAGAAACTCCTGTGTGTTCTCGGGCCAGGTGAAGCCGGCTATGACCAGGTCGTCACCGACGAAGGCCACGGGACTCGAGCCGCTCTCCGAAGGGCGATAGAAATCGCTGCCGGAGAAGAGCACGGCGATTGACTCCGCCTCGTAGCCGAAGGTCAGTGGGTGGGTGAGATCCAGCGCCGCGCGCACAATCGCCCCCGGCACCCCCAATGGGCCGTCTTCCCCGGCCTCGGGACTCACCAACGGCGGCATCGTCTCCCCAGCGGCCGGCGGCAGGTACTTATCTCCATCTCCATCTCCATCTCCATCTCCATCGTCATCTCCCACCAAACGCGCACTGGTGAACCCGAGGTCGGGATCCGCCAGGTACCGCGCCGCGCTACCCAGCCCCACCAGCACACCACCGCCGCGCACCCACTCGCGCAGAGCCTCGGCCCCGCTCTCGCCGAAGGCGCGCCCGTAGCCGCGGCCCGGCGGGAGGATGAGGACATCGTAGTCATCCAACCGACCCGTGATCCCCTCGACTCGGAGGCCGGTGAACGGAAGGCCGTACTCGCGCTCCAGCAGGTACCACGTATGGCCGTAGCTGCTGGTGCCCACCCCTTCGCCGGCCGCCACCGCGACCCGCGGGTACCGCAGCGTCACCACCGGGTTCGATCCGACACCGGTGGGTCCCTCGTCATAGTAAGCGGTATTGACCGCATCGACCGGCACGCCGAAGCGGTGTGCCAGCTCGTCGATCCGTTCGTGGATCGTCTCCGGGTTACGGAACACCCGCACCACCAGGGTACCCCGTGGGTACGAAGCACCGCCGGCCCGCAGCGGCCGCGCCGCCACCGCCACCTTGAACCCCTCACCCATCAGCGCGATCGTCAGGCGCAGCGCGGCGTCCCGGTCATAGCGGAACACGTACGCGGTTCCCGCCCGGCCGCCCCGCACACCGCCGTCGATCCCGGCGCGCAGCGCCTCCGGGAGCTTTCCGAGATCTCGGGCACCGAGGTAGGCCGGCGGCCGCCAGGGCGCGCTCACCTCGTCGAACTCGACATCGAGGGGCCGGGCTGCGACGCGAGCCGCGTCTTCCAGCCAGTACGCTTCGACACCGAACGACAGCGGCAGGCTCCAGGCCGTGATGTCATAGAACTGAAAGCCCTCTCGCGCCGCCCTCGCACCGCGCCGCGCATTGAGCGCCCGCCTGCGGAGTTGCTCTTTCACGAAGGCCGAATCCATCTCGGCGTCCGGGGCGAGCAGCGCGTCGACCAGCCGGGCCTGGGGCTGCGCCAGGTCGATGACGTAGCTGCCGGCGGGAAACTCACGGCGACCTGAACGGCCCGACACGTACTCGTGGGCGGCGCCCGCGCCGAACGGCTCGTTCGCGACGGTCACCTCCACTCCGTCGCGCAACAGGATCTCCACCAGCCGTGCCGCACGCTCGGGGTCGGCACCCGGAACGATCACGAAACGCTTCCACGGTCGCCCGCCCGCGAATTCGTTCATCCCGGAGCGGAAGAACTCGTGGTAGTCGCGCAGCCGGTCCTCGCGATGCTCCGCCGTCGCTCGCAGCGTCGCCAGAGATGCCGTGAAGTGCTTGGCGATCCCGTCCCTGAACGTGAGAACGGTGCCGTCGTCGCGGGACCAGCGATAGCCTTTCGAGCCCCCGCCGTCAGTCTCGTAGGTCATCCCCGTGGCACCGTTCAGCGCCGGCCAACTGTCCCAGTAGCCCGGATAGTGGAGATCGAACACGTCGCGCACGTAGTAGGTCCAGCCGTAGCGGTCGAAGGCCGCGCCGTTCCCGCGTGCGTAGATCTCGGTCCAGCGCACAATCTGCTCGGCCGGCAGGCTCGGGTTGATGGGAAGCACCGGCGGCGGCATGAAGAACTGGGTCGTCTGGCCGTGATGATCGACGAATACCTGGGGGCTCCACTCATGATGGGCGGCGATGATCGCGCGCGTCTCGCGCTGAATTATCCCCAGCGCATCGCGGTTCATGTCGAACTGGTAGTGGTTGTTGTTCGTGCTCATCCCCCACGGCGCATCGTGCTCCAGGCTGCTGTGCGATGAATCGCCCACGGCGAAGGCGTTGTACCATTCGACGAACCGCTCGTGGCTCTCCGGGTTGTGCGCCGGATTGATCACCGTCACCACGTTCTCCAGGATCGCCAGCGTCATCGTGTCCTCGCCGGCGGCCAGCTGGTAGGCGACTTGCATCGCCGCCTCTAGCGCCGCCGTCTCGTTCCCATCGTTCGCGTAGTTCATCCAGCCGATCGCAGGCGTCGCCTGCGCGATGGCCGCTGCTTCCTGTCGGCTCGTGTTTCGAGGATCGCGCAGTCGCCGGATATTCGCCCTGATCTCCTCCAGGCGCGCGATGTTCTCGGGAGCGCTCACCACCACCAGGATGAGCGGTCGGCCCTCAACCGAACGGCCGTAGCGGAAGATCCGCACCCTGTCGTCGGCCGTGCTCGCGAGCGCCTCGACGACACGCAGCATGTTGCCGTGGTTGGTGTGGAACTCACCCGGCTCGTAGTCGAGGATCGTGGCCGGCCGCGTCACATCAGGGCGGTAGGGCCCGTTGGTGTAGAAATCGAACTCCTGGGCGCCGGCGGCCGAAGCCGAGAGCAGCGCGATCAGTGCGAGGGCGACCGTCCGCATCGTCTCGTCCTTTTCTTTTTGGGCAGCTATTGTGAAAATGGCGGGCTCTTGCTCCCGTCTGGCGCAATATGCGGCGTCCCGATTCATGTGTCCACAAGGCCGGGCCCGCGTCGCAGCCTCCCGTCCGATCATTGTCTCGGAGCCGGAACCGTTGCACCTTGGTAGCCGATGGGCATCATCGAGGTCGGCGTCCTGGCGGTGCTCGCCGCCGCCTGCGCAGCTCTGGGCCAGTTCGTCAGCGGCTACTCCCGCGGCGGCTGCCCTGTCTCCTTCGTGGTCGCCTTCTTCGGCACCGTCGTCGGGCCACGCATCTTCCGCAACTTCGGCTGGCCGGAGCCGCTCGTCGTGCCGATCGGGCCGATGGAGTTGAACCTGGTCTCCTCGGCGGCCGGCGCCCTCTTCCTAGTCGTAGTCGTCAACCTGGTCACGCGCAGGCGGAAGTTCTAAGCTCCCGCTCGACCCGAGCATCCTCCCGGCCGGCTCTCGCCCTGTTCCTTGAAATTCCCGGCTACTCTACGCATGTTTCGCGACCTTTTCGTAGACAACCAGGGGTAATAAGGAACACATTTCTATGCGCTTCCTCCCGACCGCACTCGTGACCCTCTGCCTCGTGGCCACCGCCGGCCTATCCTCCGCGGCGCTCGCCCAGTCCGATGGCGCCGAGTCCATCGCCGACTCGTATCGCGAGGTCGCCCATCGCTTCGGCCACCGGTTCAGCGGCTCGGAGAACCTGGAGCGGGCCCTCGACTGGATCTTGAAGGGGATGGAGGAGGACGGTCTGGAGAACGTACGGGGAGAGTCGGTGCCGGTGCCCCACTGGGTGCGGGGTGCGGAATCGCTGGAGTTGATCTCACCGCGTCGCGTGAAGCTGCCGATGCTAGGACTGGGCGGCAGCGTAGGTACGCCGGTGGTGGGGATCCGCGCCGAGCTCTTGGTGGTAGGCAGCTTCGACGAGCTTGAGGCCCGCAGCGACGAGGC